>CAYJIA010000007.1:0-71868 GCA_964370115.1 uncultured Eubacteriales bacterium | reverse complement strand
ACGGACGACCTGCTCATTACGAATGAGCTGCACTGCCAGCTGTGCTACACAAGCAATTTTCTATATTATACATAAAAACTAATATTAGGTCAAGAAAAAAGTGCCTGCAATTTGCAAGCACTTTTAAATATTTAGTTTGCAGCGTGGAATACCTCTATATACTCAGTTTCCATTGTGTCAGTAGTCATATCAGGGTATGAAATGTAATTTAAAGCATAACTTTCAAAACCTTTTACCATTGCAAAGTAGCTTCTTTGTGGATAAATGTTTCCTGCATAATATGTTGCATCTTCCAAAAGCGCTAAATCATCTGCATTACCCATGCCAATATATGTGCTAGTGCCATCTGCTGATGGTATTCCACCGCCTTCAATATTGCTTGCACCAAAGCTCATATCAATAGTAGATATTCCGTACTCAGGTTGTGGGAATTCTGCTGGAACATATACATCATAATCTAAAACGCAAACTTCAACGTCTGTTGGTAAATTTAAATCTTCCACAGTAAACTGTGCATAGTCATAGCTTACAGAGTTATGTGTTGCAATCGCTTCTTGTACGTATGCATCATCTTCAGTTTGAGTTGTAACACTGTTAACCCTTACATAAATAGTGTGGTAAGTGTCATCTTCTGTTGCATAACGTGCTGTTTTAACCCATTGCCCAAGGGCAGCAGGCTCCATGGCGCTTGTATTCGCACCTTCAATTGCCGTCGATACATCAATACCTAAATCGCCTACAGGCTCTCCCTCTGTCTCCTCAGGTGTAGATGTAGACTCCTGTGTATCTTCTATTTCTTCTTCAGATGAGCTTTCCTCTTCTGATACACTCTCTTCTTGTGATGAACTGCTCTCCTCAGATGAGCTACTCTCCTCTGATGAAGTGTTAGCTGGTGCTGTACTACATGCAACTAAAAGAACTGACATTACAAGCAGTATGGCTAGTATAATTTTTTTCATAAATTTAACTCCTTTTAATCTAGTTTTAAAAAACAACCCTGTTATACTACCATAAATAAAAACATATGTCAATAAAAGAAACCTCAGCCTAATAATAGACCGAGGTTTAAAATAATTATAGACTTTTTAGGCTTTCAACAAGTGCTTTTGTATCTCTACCGATAACAAGCTCTTCATTTGTAGGAATAACAAATGCTTTAACTTTGCTGTCAAATGTAGTGATTTCGCCTTCTCTTCCTCTTGCTTTTTCATTTTCGTCGTTATCTAGCTCAATTCCAAGCCAAGTTAAATCTCTTAAAATTCTCTCTCTTAAGAAAGCTTGGTTTTCGCCAAGTCCGGCTGTGAATATAATAGCGTCTACACCGTTCATTGCTGCTATGTAGCTACCGATGAATTTTTGAATTTGATATACAAGCATTTTATGTGCAAGTATAGCTCTTGGGTTTCCTTCTCTCTCGGCTTTTGTAACATCTCTATCGTCACTTGAAACGCCAGAAACACCTAGAAGACCTGATTTTTTGTTAAATAAATCTGAAAGCTCTTGTGGTGATAGTCCTTCTTTTTCCGCAATAAATGTAACAACTGAAGGGTCAAGGGTACCGGTTCTTGTTCCCATCATAAAACCGTCAAGTGGTGTTAGACCCATGCTTGTGTCTAACACTTTGCCGTTTTGGATGGCTGTTATAGATGAACCGTTACCTATATGACATGAAATAATTTTCAAGTCTTTTCTGCCCATGATTTCAGAACATCGCTCACTTACATATCTGTGAGATGTGCCGTGGAAACCGTATCTTCTTATTTGATATTTCTCATAATACTCATAAGGAATAGCAAACATATATGATTTATCAGGCATTGATGAGTGGAACGCAGTGTCAAAAACCGCAATTTGTGGTAAATCTTTACCAAAAGCTTGAATACATGCCTTAATACCTTGTACATGTGCAGGGTTGTGAAGTGGCGCAAGTGGGTTTAGGCTCTCTATGCCGTTTAAAACATTTTCATCAATTAAAACCGATTTACTAAATAAAGCACCACCTTGAACTACTCTATGTCCAATAGCGGTTACTTCTGACAAATTGTTAATAACTCCTACAGATGGATGAATAAGAGCGTTTTTGACTTGTGCGAATGCCTCTTCGTGGTCTCTCATAGTAACTTCATACCACTTGTCTCTGCCATCCGCAGTTTTGTGGCCAAAAATTCCCATTTCTTGTCCGATTTTTTCACAGTTTCCTTTTGCAAGCATGGTTTCTGTTTCCATGTCAATTAGCTGATATTTAAGTGATGAACTACCAGCGTTGATAATTAGAACTTTCATGTATTGTCCTCCCAAAATTATATTTTAAGATACAAGTTGTATCTTCTTTTACAATACTGTATACTATAATAGTACAAAATAAAAATAAATTCAAGGAGTTTTACATAAAATGAGCAAAGAAAATAAAATTTCAGGAATAATTTGTGAATTCAACCCATTACATAAAGGTCATGACTATATAATTAGACAAATGAAGAGAGATAATTTTGTCGTTTGTGTCATGAGTGGCAACTTTGTTCAGCGTGGCGAAGTCGCTATTATCGATAAGTGGGCAAGGGCGAAACTTGCTGTTTTAAGTGGAGCAGATTTGGTTTTGGAGCTTCCCGTAGGGGTATCGACTTCTACAGCACAGAATTTTTCTTTGGGCTCTGTAAAAATTTTAAATGCCTTGGGCTGTGTGGACAGCCTATGCTTTGGCAGTGAATGCGGAAGTATTGAAAATCTAATTACTATTTCTGATGTAATTTTATCCGAAAAATTTAAAGATACCATAAAGGTTTATTTAGACGATGGAATAAGTTTTGCAACAGCGCGAGAAAAAGCCGTGGCGCATATAATGGGTGACAAGTATCAAGGCGAGCTTTCTGGCTCTAACAATATACTTGGAGTTGAATATATTAACGCCCTTAGCATAACAAAATCGAAAATCAAACCTACAACAATAAAGCGCCTAGGCGCAAAACACGACGAAGCCTGCGACAGCGGTTTCACTTCTGCTATGGATATTAGGAGAAAAATTGCAGGTGGTGATAATTTTGATGATTTAATGGCAGTTCTTCCTCCTCACACCTTTGATGAATTTTATGAACTTATATCAAAAGGCCATGCCCCTTGCTCTATCTCAAATTTGGAAACAGCAATACTTTGCAAGCTTAGAAGCATGACAAAACCTGAATTCGGAAAACTTTTTGACATAAGTGAAGGGCTTGAAAACAAACTTTACAAATCGGTAAGAACCGCTAAAACACTCGATGAATTATACGATACAGTAAAAAGCAAGCGCTATTCCCATGCAAGGATTAGACGCATAGTTTTGCATGCGTTTTTAGGTATAGACAAAACTATGTGCAGTCCCACATATATCAAAATTTTAGCCATGAGCAAAAACGGCAGTGAGATTTTGAAAAAAGCTAAGCCAAAACTACCTATAATCGGAAAGGCAAGCGATATAAAGAACTTAAGTGCAAAAGCACGCAAAATGTATGAACTAGAATGTAAAAGCGACGACATCTACGCCCTATCTTCCCCAAAAATAAGAAAATGTGGGTTTAATATGTCAAATGGCGTTTTTAAGAGGAAATAGTTTGATTTAAATCAAACATTGACAGTAATTATTTATAGTGCTAGAATTTGTTAAATATAAATGAAAGGGTGACAAACATGATTAAGGTGAAAAATCTTAAGAAAGAATTCAAAATCCCTGTGCAGAAAAAGGGGAAGTTCTCTGCGGTGCGAAGTTTATTTTCCAGCGAACACAAAATCAAAAAAGCGGTTAATGATTTAAGCTTTGAGATTAATGAGGGCGAAATTGTCGGGTTTATCGGCAAAAATGGTGCGGGCAAGTCGACTACTATTAAAATGCTTTCGGGTATTTTAAACCCCAGTGGCGGAAGTATCGACATAAACGGCATTAAACCTTTTGAAAAAAGAATGGATAACGCAAAGCAAATCGGTGTTGTTTTTGGACAAAAAACAGGTCTTTGGTGGGATGTTCCGCTTATTGAAAGCTATAAGCTTTTAAAAGAGATTTACAAAATTGATGATGCCACCTATAAAAGAAATTTAGACCGCTATGTGCCTATGCTGAATTTAGAAGAAGTTTTGGAAAAACCTGTAAGGCAAATGAGCCTTGGTCAGCGTGTTAAATCGGACATCGCCGCCGCACTCTTACATAATCCGAAAATCCTATTTTTGGACGAGCCTACCATCGGTGTCGATGTTGTGTCGAAAAAATACTTGCACGACTTTTTGCTTGAAGTAAATAAAGAAAAAGACACCACCGTGCTTTTGACCACTCACGATATGTCCGACATAGAAAAACTTTGCTCTAGGGTGCTTGTAATCGACGAGGGGCATTTGATGTACGACGGCAATTTGTCCGACATGGTTGCAAAGTTTGGTAAAGAGCGCACACTCATGGTGGAATTTGAAGAAATTTGTGAAGACTTCAATGTGGATAAGGCAAGACATGTAAAGTCAGAGATAAATAAAAAATGGTATAGTTTCAACCGTTTTGAAATCACCCCTACTCTCTTGCTCCAAGAAATAGGCAAGCATCACGTAATAAAAGATATGCAAATAATAGAGCCCGAAATCGAGCAGATTGTGAGGGAGCTATATGAGCACAAATAAATACTTTGATATAAAAACATACTTTGCCTTTGTGCGAAATGAATTTAAAGACTTGAGTATTTACAAACTGCCGTTTTGGATGGGATTTTTCTATACTTTCCTCATGATGTACAGTGTGGGTTATGTTTGGCGTTCACTTTACGCATCAAATCCCGATGCAGTGGGAACTAGTTTAGAGCAAATGATAAGCTATGCAGTGCTAGGTGTAGCACTCGAGGCGGTAATGCACCCTGCAAGAGGACCGCAAACCTATATTATGGACCAAGTCCGAAAAGGTTCTATTGAACTCGACATATTAAAACCCATAGACTTTCAGTTTCAAATGTTTTCAAAAAACGCTGGCAATATGTCAATGAGATTTTTATTCATGGTCTTGCCTTCACTTATAGTCGCATTCTTTCTATTTTCTCTACAACTTCCGACACTTATAAATTTTTTAGGCTTTATAATAAGCCTACTGCTCGCATTTATCGTGAGTTTCATGCTAAGTTTTATGATAGGACTTATAAGCATGATAACCATGAATATTAAAAATATATATTTTGGCTATAATGCAACTTTACGATTTTTCTCAGGACAACTTGTACCGTTGTGGATTTTCCCACCTGCACTGCAAATTATAGGAAACTTTCTACCTTTCCAGTGCATTTACTCCATACCCATGTCGGTGTATATAGGAAATTATCAAGGTATAGAGATAATTTACGCCTTGGGAATACAGGCTTTTTGGGCACTGTTTTTGTGGTTCTTATCAAGACTACTCATGAAAAAAGCCTTTAAAAAACTTATGGTACAAGGAGGCTGATTATATGAGAAATATAAAACTTTACCTGTCACTTGTTAGAGTGGCGATTTTAGGAAAAATTCAGTACAAAGCCGATTTTTTAATCGGTGTGATAAGTATATTTATCTTAAACTCTGTAAACCTCTCGCTAATTTGGATTTTGGTATCAAATTTTGACAGCCTTAACGGTTGGGGAATGTTTGACCTGCTATTTCTTTACAGCCTATGGATGCTCTCACGAAGTCTTTACGGAATTTTCTTTTGGCATGTGACAGATTTAGAAGAACTTATAGTTACGGGAAATTTTGACTCCTACCTAGTTCGACCGATAAGACCGTCGTTACAACTACTGGGAAAAGACATTAACTATAGCGGTGCTGGCGACTTTTTGGTAGGACTTGTAGGATTTATAATAGCATGGTTTAATTTGGGACTGAGTTGGAATTTCATGCTGTGGGTTTACTTTATAGGCTGTATAATCTCGGGAACTCTAATTCAGCTTGCGATAAACTGGATAGTTTCGACCCTGAGCTTTTGGACTGTCCGCTCACGTACCATTTCATCGATAACAGAGCGTTTCACAGTGCTTATGCAGCAGTATCCCGTAAGCATATTTGGCAAATGGTTTCAAGTATTTGTCACCTGTTTTTTACCCGTTGCATTTATAAACTACTATCCAAGCGTGGTGTTTTTAGATAAATTTGAAGATGGGATTCAAATTTGGCAGTACCTATCCCCTGTGGTAGCAGTGCTACTTCTCGCACTTGCAGTGCTTGTGTGGAGCAGAGGTGTTAAGAGATATTCGGGTACGGGGAATTGATTATTTCAATAAAAAACATGAGGGCGACCGTTTTGGTCGCCCTCATTAGTGTATTTTCATCTTATTTTGCCCTAGCCAAAATTCCTTCTACTACTTCTACTAGCTCTTTTGCCGACGGTTTGCAGACTTGTGCGTCGGCGCCTACGAGTTCACCTTTGTGTATGATTTCATCATTAATTAGCGACGAGAAAAATACTACTGGTAATGTTTTGAGTATTGGATCATCTTTGACATGCTTTGTCAGTGTATATCCGTCCATAATCGGCATTTCTATGTCGGTTATGAGTATATTTGCCTTTTCGTTAAAGTGTTCTGCGCGCTCTTCTTTAAGCATCATTAAATAGTCGTATGCTTCTTTTCCGTTTGTAAAATAGCGAACATTTTTATATCCTGCTGAGGAAAGAATCGCCTTAATTTTTTCTGCAATGAGCATAGAATCTTCGGCAAAAAGTATATACTTTTCGGCAGAAACCTTGATATGTGCTTCATATTTATCTGCATCGATGTATGACTTCCCAAGACCTGTGCCCATAACTACACTTTCAAAATCAAGCATAACCAGTATTTGTCCATCTATTAAAAATCCGCCATTGGTTATTTTATTTTTATCTTCGTTTCCGTCTGTGCCCATGTTTTCCCATCTAAGCCTATGAATTCCCTCGACACTATCGACTAAAAAGGCGACCGAAACTGCGTTGAACTCACATAAAAGCGCAAGCGGTTTTGGCGCTAGCTCTGCTTTAACCTTTGTAAGAACATAATGTAAATCAATAATAGTTGTAATGCTATCTCGAATGTTTGACACGCCCAAAATTTCTCCAGGTCTGTGTGGCATGTCCACAACGTCTTCTAGTTGCACTATACCTTTTAATTTAAGTACATTTATACCATAGCGTTTGTTGTCTACCATGAATTCCATAACTTGAAGTTCGCCACTTCCCGGTGTCATCAATAAATCTTGCATATAAATACTCCATTCCTACTCAGTTTGATTAGTTGAGTTAATTTCAAATACATTCCTACTTATATTATACAATATTTTCAGACTATGTAAATAGCAAATACGCCTATAATTTGTATTTTTTATTCGTGATTATAATAAAAATCTAAATATTCCTCAAGACAATAACCTTTTTCGTTCATAAATGACGCTGTCTCGCCTCCGACATATCTAAAATGCCATGGTTGATACTCCATGCCCGTAAACTCTTCTTTTCCTTTTGGAAAGCGTTCAACAAAGCCAAAAAGTCCTGCATTTTCTAATAGCCATTCATACTGCTCGGTTTTATCAAACTCTTGCGCTGCAATACTTCCATCAGAAAAATCTACAGAAAGCCCTGTGATATGCTCGTCTGTTTCAGCACCATTGTCAAACCCTTTATATATCTTAAGCTGGACGCCATCTTCTTCCGCTTTTAAGAGCATTTCCTCAAGTGGCGGTGCAACACTTTCATGAATTGCAATGCCCATGACATTTTGTGTTTTTATCTCATAACTATCTGAGACAGGATTTTCTAGGTTTACTAAAGTTAAATACCATAAATCTCTGCCACTTGTGCTCCCATCATAATCAGGGTTTGAGACTAGCTCTATTGTGTAGTCTTCAACGTCTTCAACATCATCTACTATAGAAGTAAATGCAGCCGCAAGATAAAATAATATGACGCATATTAAAATTGTTCTAATTGTCCTTCCGTGTCGCCTCTTAGACTCCCTTATCGTCTTTTCTTTTTCACGCAATATTCTCTCTCTGTGTAAACTCATATCAAGAAATCTCTCCGCTCTTAATTTTAGACGCAGTTTTTAGGATTTGCCCGTAAATAGTCGCCACAACTTCATACAAATCTGGTGGTATATTTTCACCTACATCAAGCATACAAAGCATAGAAGCAACACTGTCGTCTCTGTACACAGGTATTCCCCTTTGCTCTGCAACATTTATTATCCTTTCGGCTGTTTCGCCATAGCCACAGGCAATTACAACAGGTGCCATATCCTGCTCTACATTATACTTAAGTGCAACCGCCTTTTGACTTTTATTATTAAATTTTGACATCTACACCCATCCTTTTGTAAGGCAATGATTTAAACACTTCCATAAGCGACCTAGGACGCTCTAAGGTGTCGAGTTTTGTCCTTGCAAGCTTATAGTCTATTCCAATCAGCGCTTTTGATATATCGATTATCATGCTTTCAAACTTTCCTGTATAGCCATACGGTGCATATAAGTGAAAATCAACACTTTTACCATACACAAATATTTCAGCTTCAAGTCGACCTATACTCTCTATGTCTATAACCAAAAGAAAATGCTTTCCTTCGCTTGCACCCTCGGGCATGTCTTTTTCATCACTTCTAGGATTTATCCAAATTTCTGCAAACGCCCTAGTATTGTCAAAAAGAACAGGCAATACAAAGTGCAAAAGCGGTGTAAAGTTACACGGAGAGGATAAAAGGCTGTGTATTATCATGTCGACTTTTGCGCTTTCGCCTGCATTTTGCTTTTCTGACTGATTTATTACCATTTTTATAAGTGCATCCATAACTTGTGAGCTATGTGTTTGTTGCTCTGATGTTTGCGCTATTCCTGAATTTATTTGATTTGAAAACTGTGCCGCAAGCTCTACAAGCTGTTTTTGTTCAGCCGAGGTTATCACCTGCCTAAGCCTATATACAGACTCATTGAAGAAAACCGTATTTTCATTAAACCTGGAAAGATTATAAAGCATAATTGATACAACTTTACTTGACTTTGACGTAAACAACACACTTTGTTCTATCTGTTTTAAAAGTGACAGTGTTTGTTCTTTAAGTTCTGCCATATTAAAGCTTGTATCATTTGTATTTCTAAACCTTGCTATAAGTTCATCTAGTTTTGCCGAAATAGAAGGGCTTGATGCAAAGTTATGTTTCAAATAAATCATGCTGTTAACGATAGAATCTAATATATCTCCTCTATTCATCAAGTTATTAATAGATTTTAGAAGATTTGCAATATGCACTTGTGTATTTTGTGAATCCTTATATGTTTCACTTAAATTCCTAAGAAAATCAAAAAATGTGCCACGGAACATGGTGAATGACTTTTCCTGGGAAATAAGCTCGTTTTTAATTTGGTCGTCGCCTATTAAAAGATTTTTAAAAATTTGCTCTAGTTCAGGTGTTATTGCTTTATTATTTGCAGGCAATAGCTTAAACATCTCTTCAAGCAAAAAGATGTTTTTAAGATAAGATACAGCAACAGCCGGATCTTTGAGCATGTTTAATAAAACCACCGGCGTATCACTATTTTGGTAGTTACTAGTGTTATGTTTAAAAAGTTCACTTTGGTTATGAGTTTGTATAACCTTCATAGGGTCAGTTATGCTAAACGGGTTTATATTATCCGTTGGAGACTTAGGTAATACAACTTCATTTCTGTTTACAAGCGGTGTCGTAACCTTTAAAATATCAGGCAATTTTATTACTTCCTTTAAAAATAAATAATTTCATTTGTAATTATACCATATTTTTTTCAAAATGAAACATTTTTTTTGCAGAAATCTCTTGCGTTTTTTCAAAAAAGTGAGATAATAGTATATAGATACGTATAATCTTTTATTCATAAGCTTAGATTGGAGTACAATTATGCAAACTGTTATACCTGGCATGGAAGCCATGCTCGAAACATTTATCTACGAAACTGAAACAATGCTTGAACAGCTCGACGAAATACTTTTAGATGCAGAGCGTTCAAAAAGCCTTAGCGAGGAACATATTAACAATATTTTCCGAATTACCCATACCATCAAGGGCTCTGCCGCTATGATGGAGTTTGACGGTATTTCTACGCTTTCTCATGCTATGGAAGATGTCTTTTATGTTTTAAGAGACGATCCTAAAAAACTTGACTTAGTTTTCGGTGAGTTATTCGACTTAATTTTGGCAAGCTCGGACTGCCTAAAAGAAGAAATAGAAAAAATTCGTGATTCTACCGAATTTGAGCCAGCAGACATGACAGAGCTTACCGAAACTTTAAGAAATCTTGCAAAAAAACTTAAAGGTGAGCTTGTAGAGGAAGAAGCAGAGCAACAATCAGATTCTTCTTCGGCCAGTGTTGATACCTCAGGCTTGATAAAAATCAAAGTATTTTTTGAAGATGATTGCCAAATGGAAAACATGCGTGCTTTCATGCTTAAAAATCAACTTTTGACTTGTTGTGACACTGTACTTTCTGTTCCCGAAGCGCCTGAAAGTGATTCAAATTCTAGTGCACAAATTATCGAGAACGGCTTACTTTTAATGATTAAGCCTATGTCTGACACAAGCGACGAAGCAATTAGCTCTATAGAAGAATTTTTGAATATCAAGTCTTATGAAATAATAGAAGAAGAAGAAAAGTCAGTTGCAGAAGAAAAACCTGCCGTCAGTACTGTGACTGTTTCGGCGTCTCCTGTTCCAGCGCCAGTCGATTCTCCAAAACCCCAAGTTCAGCAAAATGCTGTTGCTCCAAAACAATCTTCACCTGCTTCAAAGCAAAGTCTTATAAGCGTAAAACAAATAAAACTCGACCAACTTATGGACTTAGTCGGAGAGCTTGTAACTGCAGAATCTATGGTTGCTAGAAACCCTGATTTAAAGGGACTAAAACTTGATAATTTCTCAAAATCAATAAGAGAACTTAGAAAACTTACCGATGAGCTTCAAGATGTTGTTATGTCTATAAGAATGATTCCACTTTCGGGAACTTTCCTTAAAATGGAGCGTATAGTACGCGATATGTCTAAAAGACTAAACAAAAAAGCAGAGCTCAAAACTTTTGGCGGTGACACTGAAATTGATAAAACAATAGCAGATTTAATAGTCGATCCTTTAATGCACATGATAAGAAACTCTATGGATCACGCAATTGAGTCTCCCGAAGAAAGACTTGAAGCGGGCAAGCCCGAAATAGGTGTTATTTCATTATCTGCAAAGAGTGTAGGCGGTGAAATACATATTTATATTGAGGACGACGGTAGAGGTCTTAATGCAGAAAAGCTTTTAGCAAAGGCTTCAAAAAATGGTATTCTTACAAAACCAGAAAGCGAATACACTGAAAAAGATGCTTTTGGTCTTATTATGACTGCTGGTTTTTCAACCAACACAGAAGTTACAGAATTTTCTGGCAGAGGCGTTGGAATGGACGTTGTAAGAAAAAATATAGAGCAAGTCGGCGGTTCGATATCAATCGACAGCAAACTTGGTAGGGGCACTACATTTACAATAAAAATCCCACTAACACTTGCAATAGTTGACGGCATGAATATTGCCGTTGGCGAGGCGATATTTACAGTTCCTATAGCCTCAATCAAGCAGTGCTTTAAAATTACCGATAAAAGTCAAATCACACAAAATGCAGATGGCTCTGAAATGATTATGATTAGAGGAGAATGCTTCCCTGTAATGCGTCTTCACAATACTTTTAACTTTGACACAGATGTCAAAGACGCCATGGACGGAATTTTTATTCAGGTCGAAGGCAATAATGGATCTTCTTGCCTGTTTGCAGATATGCTTTTAGGCGAATATCAAGTTGTTGTAAAGCCCTTCTCCCCATTCTTTAACAAATACAATTTAAAAGAAAAAGGCCTTTCTGGTTGCAGCATATTGGGAGATGGAACCATAAGCCTTATTATTGATACAAATAATTTGCTTACAAGTAATTAAGAGAGGTGTTTTTCAGTGAGTGTACAAACTAATACTTTTGATTTAATTGAAGACGATATTAATGGCAGATACCTAATATTTTCTATTGATAATCTGCTTTATTCTGTAAAGCTTTCATATGTTATCGAAATTATTCAAATACAAAATATGACAAAAATCCCTTGTGTCGCTCCATATATTAGAGGAGCTGTCAATCTGCGTGGTAAAGTAATACCAGTTGTAGATGTCCGTGTGAAGTTCGGACTTGAGCAAAAAGAAATTGATTCTAGAACCTGTGTTGTCATACTCGAGATTGACAATATAAATGTCGGTATCGTTGTCGATGCCGTTTGCGAGGTTGCTACTGTAAAATCTACCCAACTGAGTTCCCCCCCAAAAAACCTTGAATTTTGCAAACGATACTTATCCTCGGTGTTCGAGATAAACAAGGATTTGGTTTTAAATCTTGATTTCATGAAATTTTTCAATGACGATTTAGATACTATACGTATATAGGAGGTGTTTATCCCCTTGTCTTTAATGATAAACCTAACAGATTTGGAATTTTTAACTCTTTCAAATTTTGTCAGACAAAATTACGGCCTTGACTTAACCGCAAAAAAAGCCCTCATTGAGGGCCGTTTATCCTCGGTTTTAGTCAAGCAGGGTTTTAAAAGCTTCGGCCCTTATATTGACTATTTAAAGAAAAGCAATAATAGTGCCGACAAAGAGTTATTTCTAAATAAGATTACAACAAATTACTCTTTCTTTGGGCGAGAGTTTCAGCATTTTGATTATTTAATGCAGAAAATTTTACCCCAACTTGAAAGAAGTAATCAAAATAAGATTAATATCTGGAGTGCAGGTTGTTCAGGCGGACAAGAGGCATTCACTATTGCTATGTGTCTTGACCAATATTTTTCTTCAAGAAAGTCTATGTGGGACATAAAAATCCTTGCCACAGACATCTCAAATGCGGCACTGACTAAAGGTATGAACGCTGTATATTCTCAAAGTGAGATGAATTCTCTACCTGCCTCATGGCAAATGAAGTATTTTAATGAAATCTCATCTGACAAATTTAAGGTGAGTGATAACATCCGCAAGGACGTTAGTTTTAGGTCTTTAAACTTAATGCAGCCACTTACGGGCATAGGACCTTTTGACATTATTTTTTGTCGAAATGTCATGATATATTTCGATAAGCTCACCACTCAGAATTTAGTTAGTAAATTTTTTGATGTCAGCAAACCTAGCGGTTATTTTTTCACCAGTCATTCAGAGGTCTTAGATAAGACGTTAACGCCATATAAATACTGCGAACCATCAATATATCAAAAAATACCAAAATAAGAAAAGGACAACCACGGTTGTCCTTTTTCGTTATTAATGCCTTGGTTCACTTCTTACTTTTATTACTGCATTAATCAGCGCGCTCATTATTAGTTTTGATGATATTTCTTCCTCAAGCTTTAGTCCCTTTTCTTTGTCTGCTACAACGTATTTTGGTGGCAAATTATTAAGTGCATATGCGGCTATGTCGCACTTACACCTGTCACAACTACAGCTGTTAAATCTTTTTATTACTTGGTCTAAATACTTTACAACCAAACTTTCCATGATGTTTAAAGTTGCATATGCACTTTTCCCTGAGCCCTCGTCCTCTCTTGCGAAAAGTTTGCTCCTAAGTGCCGCTAATATATCGTCCTCGCTGACTTCAACCTCTGTTTCCATTTCTCTTCTTATAACACCCTCGTACTCTGAGGAAAAAGGATTGCTTTTAAGCGCAGGTAACAGTCTGCTAAATAACATATCTTTACTGCTTTCGTTTACTTTATTATCCATATTCTATATCAATCCTTTCTTTAAAAGCTCGTCTACAAGTTCTACATAATCACCTATCGCCTTGTTTTTGGGTATAGATTTCATTACATCTGCCTGTCTTACAGTGGTTGCATCACACACAATATTGCTGTGTCTAATTTTTGTATTTAAAATTGGTATATCCATTTTTTTGCTGATATCACCTAGCACCTCGGCAGCCGTTTTGCTAAGCCTTTCCCTCGCATAATATCTTATAAGCACTATACCAGCTATCGAAAGGCTTTTATTAAATGCATCTTTGACCCTCGAAATCGTCTCGTGTACCTTTATAGTACCCATAAGGCTGTACCCGTCTGGCAAGCTAGGTATGAGGACAACATCGGAAGCAACAAGGGCATTTACGGACATAAGTCCTAGTTCTGGTGGTGAGTCAATTAAAATATAGTCATAAATTGGCATGAGTGGTTTTATGACTTCCTTTAAAAGTTCGTGATTATTTTTTCCTGTAAACTCTGCCTCAATACTTTTTAGCATATCATTTGCAGGTATTATGTCAACTACATTTGAATTTTGTATCGCCGCTCTTTCTTTTACCCTATGCTTTAGTACATCATAAATCGTAGGGCTAGACATCACATCTGCTCCAAAACCTGACGATAAGTGCCCCTGTGGGTCAAAATCGATGCAGAGCACCTTATATTCTTTATTTTTTAAAATAGCCGCGACCACATTAGTAGAGGTGGTTTTTCCAACTCCACCTTTTTCATTAATAAACGAAATAACCTTAGCCACAAACTTCACTCCCCTCAATATGTATAAATTAATTTTTTTTCATTTTCCACTTGATAAATTTAATAAAAACAAGTAAAATGATAATAACAAATAATTATCATTTTTTCAAGTAATTTTCTCAATTATTATTATTTTTTTAAAATTTTTGGAGGTAGACCGTATGACAGATTTAGACACTAACTTTGTAGGTGCTTTGTGCGAAGTAAAAACTCTTGAAAACCAACTCTTGCTCATAGGCACCGTTAGTAAAATAGACAGAAATGATCAGGTTGTTGTTGATATTGTTTCAAAAAATGGAGAACCTCTTCAACTTCTTGAATATAATTTGCGGGTAAAAGTAGTCCTTAGAAAAAACGGAAAATTTTTAGTCCTTGGCGCAACTACTTTTGCCTCTACAAAAGATATTTGTCGCATAGTAAATGTGAAAATTTTCCAAGACTCAGAAAGACGTAAATTTTTCCGTGTCACTAGTAGCGCTTATGCCAAGGCTATAGACTTAGAAGACACTATGAATCAAGTAGTCCAAACACATGATATAAAGCTTGTGGACATTAGTATTTCTGGAATAAAGTTCTTCTGCGAACATAATTTCACCACTGACGAAACTGTATCTATATCAAATCTTTATCTCGCACCAGAGCTTCCTGTATTTGAGCTTAGCTGTAAAATAATCGATAGCATATCTGTTGATGGTGGTTTTGAGTGCAGAGGTAATTTTGTAGATTTATCAGAATTCACTATAGATTTACTTTGCAAAGCAATTTTCAAACTCGAGCGCGAGCACAATAAGACAAAAAATAAAATTATTTAATATCAAATTCACACTAAACTCTATACAAAATTCGCCCTAAATAACTATATTATGTTATTTAGGGCGTTTTTTAATACTCAACAGTTCCTTTACTGTAGGATTTTATTGTCATTTTTCCGTTTGAAGAATCAAATGTTTGTGTTCTACCATAATTTTTGCCAGTATCTTCTGCTAAAATAGATATATTGTTTTGCGAAAGAACTTGCTTTACTGCTAATATATTTTTTTGACCTATATTACTAACCTGAGACTCGGCCAGAGTTTGAAACATCTGTGCGCCCCCTGCAATTTTCGCAGTGAGTCTTCCAATAGAGGCACCAGCTTTTCTCATATCATCTAACATATTTTTAATAGCCAAATCTGCAAAACGATTTTCAGATCCGGTTTTCACATTATATCCTGAGCTCATGCCGAGCATAATATGAGCCAAACCTGCAATCTTTAATTGCCTATCATAAAGACATATGCCAACACACGAACCAAGCGCATATGTTGTTAGCACATCGCCGTCTTTAGCAACTTTATAATCCGAAATCCCTACAATAATGTTTTTCATCAATCCATACCTAACGCATTAAGCAATTTTTTTAATGATTCCACTTCAAGAAGTAAGATAATTCTGCTATCATTCCATCCTTGTGATGCAAAATCGTCTTCTATTACCATAATTTTTCTGCTCATATTTGCAAAATATGCGGCAGGTACATCTAAAATTGAGCCCACCATGTCTATGCATATATCTGGCGCAGAAAGACCTATAGTAAGTCCCGAAAATTGTGAAATCGAGTTCAAATATGAAGCTTTCATTATGTTTGCCGCTTCTTGTATCGCAGACTTATTCAAGTCGTCAATACTTAGTAAATCTTCGCAGTCGGCACCCACCCACTCATTAATAATCGTAGTGGCACAGTCTTTGCGCATAAGCACCATTATCATGCCCTCTAAATCATTGGTAAGAGTAGAAATAATTCCAACCAACAGCGCTTCATTTCCACCAAAACTGTTTACAAAATCCTCATATTCAAGCATTTTCACTTTTGAGACATTCATGTCTACAGTTTTGTTGTTTAGTATTTCAGAAAGAGCCGTTCCGGCATTTCCTTTTCCTATATTTCCTATTTCTTTGATTGCATCAATTTGCATATCGTTAAACTCAATATTTTTATTACTCATGCTCATCTCCTAAGGCTATTTATAGTTTGTTCGTTTTCATCGGCTGTTTGCACTACTCTTGCACTGAGTTGATATGAACGCTGGCTTACTATCATGTCTGCCATTGCTGCTTCTATCTCAATACTCGAATTTCGAAGCATAGAGCTTCTAACTTCTGCAGAACCCTCTGTCGCCACTATAGGCAAGCCTGAAAGCTCATTTGATACATATCTATTAGACTGTAGTGGTGTAAGTCTTGTGGGGTTGAAAAACTGGAAAACACCTATTTGCTCTGTTAGACTTTCATATGCATATCTGCCTTTTGACTCATCCCATTGTAGCTCTATGCGCTCAAAATTATCATTTAAAACATAAGCGCCGTCGGTAGTTACCAAATACGCTAAGTCCCCCTCAATAGATGCATCAAATGTACCGTCTAAAGTATACTCTATAACTCCGCCTGCATCAACTGCAAAAAAACCTTCTCCAACAATTGCGAAATCATATGGAGATTCAGTATTTCTATAAGAACCGCCTTTATTCGTAAGTCCCATATCAACTGTTTTAACGCCATTTCCGCCTAGTGGGTCTGTCGGTGTATTTGCATACATTTCTGTATTTAGAAGTGATGCAAAAGACAGTTGGCTTTCTAGATAACCTGTGGTATTAACATTTGCGATATTATGTCCAATATTATCCATCGCCTCTTGCTGTGCCATAATTCCCGATGCACCTGCATAAAATGCCATTTTCATATTAATTCACCTTTTATCCTATATAATTTATCTTATGCTTCCTATTTGACTTGCCGCCTTAGAGTTCATTTCATCTACCACTTGTAAGGCGGTGCTGCAAGCTTGGAAAGCCCTTTGTGCTTCAATTAATTTTGTCATTTCTAAGTTCATATCAACATTAGAAAGTTCTAGTGCGCCTTGATTTATCGTGTACACATTGCCTGCATTTGCCATTTGCCCCTCAACCGGTGAAAACATTCCGTTTGGAAGAAGTTCTAATGTTGTATTTTCAGCAGGAACCATCACCGCTATTTTGTCCACATATGCACCATTTGAGTCAAAAATGCTTCCATCCTCAAGCACTGTTATGTTGATATCTGTCAAGGTAATATTTCCACTTTGACCTTGAACAGTTCCAAAGCCAGGAACGATTAAATTTCCATTTTCATCTACTTGAAAACCGCCGTTTCTTGTGTAGCTCAAATTCCCCTGTGCATCTGCCACCGCGTAAAAGCCTTCACCGTTTATAGCAAAGTCAAACGAGCGACCCGTTGTGTCTATAAGCCCTGTGTCATATATAGTTGCAACATCTTCGACTATGGTAGACGTAGACATAGACGGACTTAAAAGAGTCGTTTTGTGAGCGTCCTGAGCTACTAGGAGCTCTTGATCAAAAGAACCAACTATTGTTCTTTGCGTTTTATATCCTGGGGTTTGGATATTTGTTAGATTAGTACCGATAATATCAATCTCTCTTTGATTTGTCAGTATTCCCGAGGCTGCTGTATAAAAACTTGATAACATATCCTTCTCCTCCTACCGCTTAAAACGGATTTATGTAAAATCTTGTAGGCCTTCTCTTAAACTTTCAAGTGCTGCTTTTCTAAGTTGTGAAACTCTTTGTTGAGAAATTTCTAAAACTTCTCCTATTTCCCTTAAGTTTAAATTTTCATAATAAAACAAGCTTATAATCTGTTTTTGTTTTGGCGGCAATTTTTCTATTGCTTTAGTTAGACTTTGTCTTAGTTCTCTGGCTATTAAATCTGCATCGGGTGAGCTGTCGCCGTTTTCGTCTGGAATTTTCACTCCGTTACCGTAAGTCTCTGCCAAGAGCTCTTCAAATGATATATTGTCAATAACCGATATTTCGCAGATATTTTTCGAGAGCTTGTCCTCACTTATACCAAGATAATCCGCAAGCTCTTTGTTTGTCGGCTCTCTTAAGAGCCTCTGCTCTAGCAAATTTTTCCCCTGCGATATCTTTTTTCTTGCTTCCCAAAGCCTATTTGGGAGCCAGTTTTGTTTTCTTAAATACTTTAAAATTGAACCTCTTATAAAAGTATAGCTATAAGTATCAAATGTCGCCACACCTCTTGTAATATCATAGCGCTCTATACAATCTATGAGGGCTATGATTCCCTGATTGAAAAAATCATCAAAAGCTATGTTAGAGAGTAAAATGGAGCGCATATTGTAAATTGCAATATTAACATACTGCAAATAATGCATTACAAGCTGATTTCTAAGCTCTACATCGCCCGTTTGCTTATACTTTATCATTAAAGCTTCTGGGTCATCAACCTTGCATTCTTTTATCTGCGGGTTACTGTATTTCTCCACTTACTAGCCTCTCCTCTCCCTTTTAGATTGAAATATTGCCAAGCGATTGTACATGTACTCTAGTATCCAAATCATTTAAAGAAAGTACAGTTATATCCGGATAGAATTGATCGAGTAGTTTTTTATAATACACTCTTACAAAAGGAGATGTAAGGATTACAGGTGTTTGCACTAGATTTTGGATATTATCAAGCTGTGCTTTCGTATTTTGCATGATTTTTTGTATTGTGTCGGGGTCTAGGTTTAGATATGCACCGCCGTCCACTCTTTTTAGGTTTCTTATAATGACTTCCTCTATGCTGTTGTCAAGGCTTACAACTTTTAGTTGTCCCGACTCGGCATAATGATGCGTAATTGTCCTTCTAAGTGATTGTCTGACATATTCTACTAGCATATCATTGTCTTTTACTGTTGGCATATGCTCGGCAAGGGTTTCGACAATAATTTCTAAATCAACAATTGGAACTCCCTCTTTAAGCAAAGCTTTCAAAACACGCTGCAAATCGTTTAGTGAAACCACCTCTGGAACTATATCCTTTACGACATCTTCATTAAACTTTTTAAGATTTTCTATCATACGCTTGACTTCTTGCCTGTTTATTAGCTCATGCGCATGTATTCGTATTATTTCTGACAAGTGTGTGATAATAACAGAGGTCGCATCTATTAGTGTATATCCTAAAGACTCTGCCTTTACCCTCTTGTCATCGCTAATCCACTTTGCTGGAATTCCAAATGCCGGGTCGACCGTATCTATACCATCAACTTCATTTGATTTTAATAGCTCGTCGGGCCCTAGTCCTAAATAGTGGTCTACAAGAACCTCGCCGGCGGCGACCGTTTCTCCCCTTAACTTAATTTCATACTGATTTGGGTTAAGTTCACTGCTGTCGGTAAGCCTCAGTGGTGGAATAACCATTCCCATGGTGTCCGCAAACTGTTTTCTAAGCATTACAACACGGTCTAGGAAATATCCTCCATTTGACTCATCTACAAGTGGTAGAAGGCTATAACCAACACTAACACTTATTGGGTCTACATTTAATAGGCCATATATATTATCAATATTCTTGTAAAAATCAACTTCACTGGTAACTTCTTCTTTAACTGTCGGAATTCCTTCTGCAAGCGCCACTTCCACTGCTTTGTTCTTTCTATAAAGCACAATACCAAGTGATAAAAGTGCTGCTGAGATTATCAAAACTTGTGGTGCCGGAAAACCTATAAGCATTAAAAACGGAAGCGCTCCACCTGCAATAATTAGCACGAGTGGTTGGGACGTAAACTGTTTAATAACATCGGTATTAAGGTTTGCATCAGAGGCAGACCTTGTAACTATCATACCAGTTGCAACCGATATCAAAAGTGCTGGAATTTGGCTCATAAGGCCATCGCCTACAGTAGAGACGGCATATGTATTAAGTATATAGTTGATATCACCTTCATTATTTAAAAAACCAACGGCTATACCACCTATAAGGTTTATAAGGGTTACTATAATGGAGATAATTGCATCTCCCTTAACAAATTTGGACGCACCGTCCATAGAACCGAAAAAGTCTGCTTCTCTTTGGATTTTTTGACGTCTGTCTCTTGCTTGTTGCTCATCAATTAGTCCTGAGCTTAAATCGGCGTCAATCGCCATTTGCTTACCTGGCATAGCATCAAGGGTAAACCTTGCCGAGACTTCCGCAACTCTTTCAGAACCTTTTGTGATAACTATAAACTGAACAAGTACTATGATTAGAAAGATTACAAGACCTACGACAACATCGCCTCTTATAACAAATTCTCCAAAAGTCGCAATAACCTCTCCTGCATAGCCGCCTTTTGACAAAATAGAACGGGTAGACGACACGTTTAACACCAGTCTTAAGAGTGTCGTAATAAGTAGCAAAGACGGGAATATCGCAAAGTCTAAAGCCTCTTTAATATACATTGTTACAAGCATAATAATTAGCGACAAGCTAAGGTTTAATATAAACATGAAGTCGAGAATTTGAGTCTCTAGTGGTATAATTAGAAACGCCACTATGAGCACTACAAAAATCGATATCATATTGTTTAATAGTTTTGAACCCATTTTTTATTTTTCCTTCTTGAGTTTATAGATGAAGGCAAGAATTTCCGCTATCGCTTGATAATATTCAAACGGTATAGGAGCATCAAGCTCGACATTTTCATAAAGAGCCCTTGCAAGGGGCCTATTCTCTGTGACGTGAACATCGTTTTGCTCTGCAATCTCAATAATTTTAAGAGCTAGCGAGTCCATGCCTTTTGCCACAATAACAGGTGCGGCATGTTTTTCTTTATCATATTTTATAGCTACTGCAAAATGAGTAGGGTTTCTTATTACCACATCAGCCTCTGGCACGTTTTGCATCATTCTGCGCCTTGCCATTTGTTGCTGCAAGGACCTTATATGTGCCTTGACCTGTGGGTCGCCCTCCATTTGCTTATATTCATCTTTAATTTCTTGTTTGCTCATCTTAAGATTTTTTTCATACTGCCACCACTGATAAAAATAGTCGGCAGCTCCCAAGAACACGAACACACCGCCACTTAAAAGTACTATGTCAAAAATCATAGTGCCAGCAACGGCAAAAGCATCTACAATATCCATGCTCATTAAATTCGGTAAATACTCGATTTTCGAGCTGTATACCGTATAAAAAATATATATTAGCACAGTTATTTTAAGCGAAGATTTTACAAGCTCTACTAAACTGCGCAGGGATATCATCCTTTTAAATCCTTTTAAAGGATTTATTCGCTCTGCCTTAAAGGCAAAGGCTTTTGCACTAAACAACATTCTTGTTTGAGCCATGGTGATAATTACACCAATGAGCATTGCAACAATGAGAATAGGTAGTGCGACCATGGCAAAAACTACAAGTCCATCTAAAAAGATGTTGTTAAGTTCTCCGCCGTTTAAAGTTTCTATCTCACTTCCAATTGAAATGTATTTCGCAATGAAATCTTCAATTGTAATTAACGACCCAGGAAGTAGTATCCTAAGGGCTGTAAAAACAGCGAGCAATGAGCTTACCGTTATGACTTCACGGCTTAAAAAAATATTACCTTTTTTTCTTTCGTCCTGTTTCCGTTTGGGCGTCGCCTTTTCAGTTTTCTCACCGGCCACTGTAATCCCCCCTTAAAACGTACGAAGTAAATTTTCAATAGTTCTAAACATTTGGTCTATATACTCAAGCATAAAATTTGAAGTGGTAAACGCAAATAAGAACATTAAAAGCATACCTGCCAATATTTTAAGCTGAAAGTGTATTACAAACACATTTATCTGCGGAACAAGTTTCATAAGCACACCCATTGATATTTCAAGCACAAATGTTGCCGCCATAAACGGTATTGCAAGTTGTATTATAAGCATAAATACCGACGAAAACAGTGTTAACACAAAACCTATTACATCAATTCCAAATGTCACGCCACCCATTGAGACCAAATCATACGATGAAAATATCAGCCTTATAAAAACCAAGTGGCAATTTGTTGCAAAAATATAAAGTACAAAGATAATTTCAAAAAAACTACCCGAGGTCGACACTTGAATGTTTGCTGTTGGATTAAAAACTTTTGCCATGGCAAGTCCAAAACCCATGTCTATAATATCACCTGCTGTAAAGAGCAGATAATAAAAAAGCTGAAAAACAAATCCACAGGTAAGTCCTACCAAAAGCTCTAGTAGCATCATATAAACAAATTCGAAGTCACCCATGTTTTGTGGGAGCTGATGAATTGTCATAGGCGTTAAAAGCAAGGTAATTCCTAAGACAAGCGCCACTCTAAACTGAGATGGCAAGCTTCTTCTTGAGAGCAAAGGGTTGAAAAATATCATACCGCCTACTCTGCAAAAAACTAAAATATAGGCACTTAGACCCTCAATAGCAATATCAAGACCCATAAGCTACAACTCCAAAATAATACTTACTATCGTATTAAAAAAATCGACTAAATTATTTAGCATCCACGCGCCAAAGAAAATCAAAATTAGCGCAATTGCAACAATTTTCGGCACAAAAGTAAGCGTTTGCTCATTAATTTGGGTTGCTGCCTGAAATATTGATACGAGTAAACCAATACCTATGCTGACTATTAGCAAAGGAGCGGCAAGTCTAAGTATTAACATAATGGCTTCTCGAAAAATTACAAGCACATCTCCTTGTTCCAAAATAGTTCACCCCTTAAAATAATCTAATATAAGCACGTACAAAACACGTGAGACTAAAGACTAAAAGTGAATAGTGAATGACTATTTTTAAGTTGTTTTATGATACTTTAACATTTATATAAAAATCTCATAAGCCTTTCACTATTAGTCATTAGTTTTTAGCCACAAGTGCATCTTGCACTTGCCTAAATCTAGTAAAAACTTCCTGCAAGCATTTCCATAAGCAATCTCCAACCGTCTACAATTACAAATAGCATTATTTTAAACGGCATGGAAATCATTGTGGGCGGTAGCATAACCATACCCATAGACATCAAAGTACTTGACACTATCATGTCTATTACGAGAAATGGCAAAAACAGCAAAAATCCCATTGTAAATGCACGACTGAGCTCGCTTGTTATAAACGAGGGGATAATAATCTCTAACCCTAAGTCCATAAGATTATCTACATTTACTTCAGTAAGTTGTTCTTCGCTTCCCGAAAGGCTTAAAAACATATTGAGGTCTGTGCTTCTAGTCTGTTTTAACATAAAGCCTTTTATTGGGCCTTGCATGTTATCAAGTGCTTCTTCTTGTGTCATTTCTCCTGCAAAATAAGGTTGTATTGCATTATCATTAATCTCTACAATAACCGGTTGCATGATAAAAAGCGACAAAAATAGCGAAATTCCTATGATTACCTGATTTGGAGGTGTCTGCTGAAGCCCCAGTGCCGTTCTAATAAATGAGAAGACAACTACAATTCTTGTAAAACTTGTCATCATTATTAGAAGTGACGGAGCAAGCGACAGTAATGCAAATAAGAATAATAATTCTAATGCACCCATACTGCCTTCAGTTTGCTCTGTATCAAAGTCAAGACTTATCTCTGCGGCACTTGCGTTTTGAGCAAAGGCAAATAACACAAATACCACCAAAGCGATACACAAAAACTTTCGCACAAGTGCTTTTTTTCTATTTTCACTTTTGTTCAAAAGTAATATGTTCGCTTTCTCCATTAAATAAATTCTCCCTTTTTTGACATCACTTTAATTTCTTGTTTCCATCTGTATTTTTCTTAAGCATATCTTTAAAAATATCGCTAAATTTCGGCGTCGACAGCGTTTGTGTACTATCTGTATCTTCACCTTCGTCTAAAGGCAAAAGTTCAAGCTCGTCGAGTTTATTTACATTTTGTGGCGTAGCGCCCAAAAGCAAAGTCTTACCCTCGACTTTCACTAAAAGTAAATACTGATCTTTTCCTATAGTCTTTCTCTCAATAATATCAATTCTTTGTTTGCCCTTTGTCATTGATGTTTGGTATCTTCCCCCGACAAATTTTGAAGTAAAATAAGCCGCGACAAATACACCGATTACAAGCAATAACATTAAGACTATAGATAAAATCTCTTCAAACATGTCTTATCCTCGCTTAAATTAAAGTGGTAAAATTTTGGAGACAGTTTGGACTATTCTCTCTTGTTTAAATGGTTTTACAATAAAGTCTAAGGCGCCTAGTTTGATAGCTTCCATAACCATGGCCTCTTGACCCATTGCAGAACACATAACAATTTTCGCCGCAGGATGTTTAGCTTTAATCGCACCTAAGGCTTGAATACCGTCCATGTTTGGCATGGTAATATCCATGATTACTAAATCTGGGTTATTCTCTTCAAACGCGGCTACAGCCTCTAGACCATCAGCAGCTTCTACAAAGTTTGAATACCCCGCTTTGCTTAGGTGAGTTTGAACCATTTTTCTCATAAAACCTGCATCGTCAACTAATAAAATTTTGTACATTAAAGTTTCCTCCTAAAGTTAATCTTAATTTTCAAGTGAGTCCAGTAGTTCTTTTGTTCCGACAATTTCAGTGATTCTCACACCAAAATTATCTCCAACGACTATTACGTCGCCATATGCTAAAAGTTTACCGTTTACAATTATCTCTGCTGGAGAACCTGTTTGTCTGTCAAGTTCAACAACCGTGCCCTGTCCAAATTCCACTATATCTTTAATTTTTTGCTTAGTCCTACCTATTACGACAGATACATCAAGCTTCACTCCCATTAACAGTCCCATATTTGACCCTGACGGCATCTGTGACGCCTGTGGTGTAAAACTTGGGAACGCAGGTGCTTGAAGTGCCGGTTGGTACATATTCGGGTCAGGCATTTGCCCATACATATTAGGATATGGCTGTTGTGGCATTTGCATATACTGCTGTGGCATTGGTGGATATCCCATGGCCTGAGGTTGTTGCATTGGCATCTGTACAGGTTCTTGACCCACCGCTTGTGGTTGTACAGGTGGCGACGCAGTAGGTACTTGCGGTGCTTCAGTCACAGGTGGTGCAGTCTCTACTTGTGGTTGTGCATCTGCTGGTGGTGGAGTAGTTTCAACTTGCGGCGCTGCCACAACCTCTTCTACATCATTTACGTCTTCATCTTCCATAGTTGCATTAACGGTTTCTATAATATACCTTGCAAGTGGAATTGATAGAAAATAAATAAACCTTGTGTTTAGTATATCTCCAACTGTAAAATTAAATGAAATAGACACAACGGTATCCTCTTGGTCAATCTCAGCAATACTTACATCTATATCGGATTTTGACGTTACGAGTGTTGGCTCTGGAGTTGAAATATTAATTGTTTTTTCCAATATTTCAGACATAGTAGTTGCCGAAGCACCCATCATTTGGTTCATAATTTCGCTTGCCGCACTCATGCTCATCTCGTCAAACTCAAACTCATCTTCATCGCCTGGTTCAGAAATCTCATTACCCATAAGTACGTCAATAATAAGCTGTATATCACTTCTTTTTAAAAGTGTTACATTTACACCCTCTATACCCTCTACATACTTAATTTTAACCATTAGTGACGGCTCTAAGTCAGAACAATCTACAGTTTTAAATTTTTCCTGTGTAATTTTCGGCGTTGTGATTTTCACCTGCCTGTCAAGCATGGTGGAAATCGCCGTGGCTGCTGCCCCCATACTAATGTTAATAACTTCTCCGATAATGTCAAGCTCTGAATCATCTAGCAATTTCTCGTTCATATTATCTGTCAAAGTTTACCCCTCCCTTACTATCAAATACATCGACAATTTTAATTGCTTTATTTTTATTGTTTTCGCCAATTTTAGCAGTTCCCCACGGAACCCCCTCAACAATAATATCTATTGTGCTATCTATTTTTTTATCAAGTGATATCACGTCTCCGGGTTGCAAGTAAGCCACATCCTGTAGCGAAATTTCAAAATCATCAAGAATAGCTTCCATACTAAGCTCTGAGTCCTTCAAATAGCTAAAGACTAGTTCTTTCTTTTCGTCCTCATGCTCATCTTTTACAAAACTCTTCACAGCTCCGCCATGTTTGCTGGTAAAACTATCGATTATTTTGTCAAGATTATCTGCTGGTACACATAAGTGAATTACACCAGTATAGCTACCTACTTCAACTTCTATTGATGTTATTACTATTATGTCTTGCTGTTCATAGGACTGTATCAATCTTCCGTTTGTTTCAATTGCCGCAAGAGTTGTTTTTATTTCAAAGAAAGCTCTCCATGTTTCTTCCATATATCTAGCAATATTTGTAAATATAATATTGAGTATCGAAGACTCTATCTCTGTATAACCTCTATCTGGCAAATACGGTTTTCCTGATGCGCCAAAAGTTCTCTCTGTAAGCAAATAGCCAAAACTTGTCGGAAACTCTAAGAGCAATGTGCTTGGTGAGCCCATGTTTCCAACCGCTTCATAGGAAACAAGTCCAATAAGTGTCGCGTCTGGCAAGGAATTGCTAAATTCTATAAATCTTAACTCTTCAACATCTATAACATTTAAAGAACAACTATCTCTTAAAATTGTAGATAAGTAAGAGGTTAAAACTCTGCCAAAGCTGTCATATATTCCACTTAAAGACTTTAGCTGATCTTTTGTGAATTTCTTCGGAGAGGAGAAATCGTATTCTTTTATCCTAACCGTTGAAACAGCTTCCGAAAAGCTATGCGCATTCTCTTTTGCTGCCTTTAACAGTTCATCTATTTGACTTTGCGATAATGCTTCTGCCAATCTGCCCCACTCCTTTACTAAAAAATTTTATTGCGCTGGTGTAATATCAACTTGCGGTTCGGCTTCATCACCCGATTCCGCCTGTGCATCCCCGCTTTGTTCGCTATCAATTTGTGTATCACCACTTGGTGTTTCTGTGTTTGATGTGGTATCAGTTCCACTTGTAGATTCAACGCCATCTAAATTTTCAGTAGACTGTGCGTCGGTACTAGCTTCTGTTTCTCCCGGTTCGCCTTCTTGATTGAAGTCTTCAAGGATTTGTGGAATATCAACCGCTGTATCAGTGGCAGTTCCCATAACTATAAGCTCAACTCTTCTGTTAAGTCTCATGTTTTCTTCAGAGTCATTTGGCGCCACGGGATAGAGGTTACCATAACCATTTACAGTCATTTTTTCTTTTGTAAATCCATTTTCAAACTCAAAATACTCTGCAACTATAGCGGCTCTTTCGGCCGACAGCATCCAGTATGTCGCAGTGTCAGATTCTACCGTTGCGGTAAAGCCTAGGATATTTATCATTCTAATTTGTTCCTCAAACTCCACAAAGGCTTGACCTATTGAATGTAGCACTGCTATACTATCCGGTAAAATTTCATATTCATTCGGATAAAAGAAAGCTGCACTGTCAAAGTTAACTCTAATGATATCACCCATCATTTGAATTCGCACATCGTCTTGAAGCTCATTTTCCTCTACAAACTCTGTGAGTGATTCATAAAGTTCTGTAAGTTCTGATGTCGGCTCTGGTGACTCACCAGTCGATCCCGCTGCAATAAGTTCTTGTATTTCTTCAGGAGGAAGTGCCGAAAAAGATTCTATAAAAGCATTAAATTTATTTTCATCTGTGGTGGACATACTAAGTAGCACCGCAAAGAAAGCCAAAAGCAGTGTTACCATGTCGGCATAGGTATTTAGCCAACCGCCAGAATCCCCTCCACCAGCATCTCGTTTTTTCATAATCTAACTCCATTTCTCGGATATAAATAATTATTCTGATTTGCCATCGCCAGATTTTTTGCTTGCTTTTGCTCTTTTGTATTCTGGTAGCATATTTAAAAGTCTTTCTTGAATTACATTTGGGTTTTGTCCCTCTTGTATTGCTTCAACGCCAACACTTATGATTTGCATACAAAGATACTCTTCATCGTGTCTAACTTTTAATTTATTTGCAATTGGCAAGAAAATGATATTAGCAAGTACCGAACCATAGAAAGTTGTGATAAGTGCAACCGCCATGGCAGGACCAACGCTTGCAGGGTCGTCAAGTTGTTGCATCAAGTTAACAAGACCGATAAGTGTACCTATCATACCAAAGCCTGGTGCAAGCGCTGCACCCTTGTCATAAAAAGCGCTGTCTTGCAAATGTCTTTCCTCTATGCCGTCAAGCCAAGACTCCATTTGTGTTTTAACATCTTCTGGGTCAACCGAGTCAACAACCATTTGCATACTTGTCTTCATAAATGCATTTTCCATCTGTGCTATGTCTTCTTCAAGTGATAAAAGACCGCTGAGTCTTGCCTTTTTCGCAGCTTCTACAATAGCTTCTATGTACACCTCAGGATTAAACTGACGTGGCATAATAATAATCAATAAATGTTTTGGAAATTTTAAAACTTGTCCTAAGGGGAACATAACAAGAAGTGCCGCCAAGGTACCGCCGATAACAATAAGTATACTGTTAACATCAATAAACCTTGCCATATTTCCCATTTGAATTTCTACATTTCCGTTTTCGTCTGTACCCATAATTATACCGAAAACAATCAGACCAAACGCAAGCACAAGACCAACAATCGACGCTATATCAAGAGATTTCTTTTTCATAATACATCTTAACCTTTCCTAAATATTTATCCTACAATACTACCACCATTTGTATGTTTTTTAAACGCAATTACCCTATCAACAACCTCATCCATACTCTCTTTTACAATGTAGTAGGATTTTGTCGTTAGCCTAATTGTCGTGTCTGGTCTTTCTTCTACTGTTTCAATTAAATCAGAGTTAACTATAAATTTTGTGTCGTCAAGTTTTGTAAGAACTATCATAAATATCTCCATTTCCCCGAGTTTTTCTCGGATATAAATATTTTTCTTTTTTATTACTATAATGATACCAAAAACTAAAAAAACTTACAAGATTTTTTTGAAAAATTATGAATAAATATTATAATCATAGGCAAAAAGTAAGCAATTTTAACTTACTTCTTGCCTATGATGGCAAACTTTGCCATCATAGGGGGTTAAATCACCCTAATAAATTATCTTTTTAGATTAATAAGCTCTTCAAGCATTGTGTCTGTTACAGTTATGATACGTGAGTTTGCTTGGAAACCACGTTGAGTTGTTATCATTTCTGCAAATTGCTCTGACAAGTCAACATTTGACATTTCCAAAGTACTTGTCATAAGTGAGCCTGTTCCGTTACTGCCTGGGTCAGTTAAGAATGGTACGCCCGAGTTAACAGTTGTGGAGTAGTAGTTACTACCCTCAAGTTGTAAGCCACTTGGATTTGCAAATGTAGCAAGTGAAAGTTTACCTACTGCCACTGTTCCCAAAATCGCATGAGTAACTGAAATAGTACCGTTTTGACCTATTGCTATACCTGAAAGTTGGTTAAGATCTACAGGTCCGCCTTCTGTACCGCCCTCAAGTGTAAAGGCTTGTGAGCCAAAGCCCATGTTTGGTGAAACAGTAGATGGAGTAGCTGTTATATCAGCTGTTATACCTTGCATTGTGGCGCCTGCCGTAGGTGTTGCACCAAGCGCAGAGTTCATTCCGCCCATGCCAGGGTTTGTAACTTCAACATAATCGCCATTAGCCGATTTAAGAAGTAAAGTAGCCGATTGTGTACCCTCATCTATAACGCCTGTATAAGCCTCGCCACCTATTGTAAGTGACACATTCCATGCATTATTTACATCGTCGTAATTTGCTACGAAATCGGCAGGAGTAATTGTGCCTGTACCTGCAAAGTCAGAACTTACGCCTTCTAGTTTCATTACACCACCAAAGAATTCAGTAGTTGATAATGTACCCAAATCAATTCCGCCTGCTGGATCAATAATTTGTGCACCAGTAAGCGCAACTGGCAGGCCTGTTGCAGGGTCAACGAATGGGTTTTGTGATGCAGAGACTGTAAACGTTCCCGCTGGGTGCTCTACACCGCCGTTTGCCTCTAGTATAGCGGCATTTATCGCTGAGTTTAACATATTAAGGTCTGTAAAGCTCTCATTTTCATTGATTTCCATTAAAACTGAACCAGTGCTAGAAATCGTAGCCCTTGCTAGAAGTCCTGCTGGAAGTTGGTTACTCGCGCTAAATGTAAGACTTACATCTCCGTATTCTGTAGCGTTTGATGTGCCTACCGTATAATCGATATTATTGATTGTAACCTCAGCTGTTGCTGTTTGTGCAGGAACAATACCTATATCATCAAGTTTAATTTTTTGAGTATTTGGTGCTCCGTCTACCTCTACGCTTCCCAATACAAAGTTACCATTTATGTCAATTAGATATCCGTTTGCATCGTAATCCAAAAGACCTGCTTTTGTGTAGAAAATATTGCCGTCTGGATCCATAACTTGTAGGAAGCCTTCGCCTGCTATGGCGACGTCAAGTCCAAATCCAGTTGACTGCATACTTGATGTAGACATTTGTGCTTGAACTGCCGCAAGAGTAGAACCATAACCTACGCTTGATGGGTTTGTACCACCTTGGTTAGCAGTACCTTCTGTAGCACCACTTAATGTTTGATAGTAAACATCGCTAAAAACCGCACGTTGCGCTTTGTAGCCATATGTGTTTACGTTTGCTACGTTATTTCCTATAACGTCCATTTTTGTTTGGTGTGTTTTTAAACCAGCCACACCAGAAAACATCGCTCTATTCATTACAATAACTCCTTATCATTTACACTGCCATATCTATCTGTCGGTCAAGATATGATAAACGTCTAAAAAGTCCCGTTTATATAATTACAGTGCCATTTATATTTGTGAATACGTTTCCTTTAAGGTCTTGACTTTCTGTCGTGGTAATAACTGTGTTAGATGGAACATTTACGATAAACGCGGTTTTGTCTACAAGTATGAGTGCATCTTTAAGATTTTTCTCACTTGCAAGCCTCATTCCCTCATTTAGTCGTTCTAAATTTTGCTCACTCACATCAATATTTCTCTCTACTACCCTTTGTGTTGCATGTTTTGAGAAATTGACTCCACTCATTTTTTCTCTGAGTATTTGCTCAAAGTCAGTGGTTTGAACATTGTTTTGGTTTATATTATTTGTGCTTTGCGTATTAGAAACATTAGGCGTTCCACTTATAATTGGATTATAAAATTTTATCCTTAAATCATCCACCGGCTTCATCTCCTATCGATAAAGTCTTGATTTTAGCAGGTTTATAAACGGATTTATTTCCGTTTGCATCTGTAACTACTACATTTAGATAATATGTAGTTCCACCCTCTAGGCCTTTAACAACTTCAGATGTATAGTTCTTTTGATTAGCAAGTCCTACTAACGTACCTGCTTCAACAGCTTCAACTGTGTCAAATTCTTCGCTTGTAGAATAATAAGCAGAATAAGTAAGCTCTGATGCAACTAATTCATCTTCTGTTGGAACTTGCCAATTTAGAATTACTGAATCTGATGTTAAATCTGTGGTTGTCGCACTATACACCGATGCATCTACTACTGTATTAGATGTGCCAAGGCTCATAATCTGTTCTAATGTGTAAGTTTTTCCGCCGACATATACTATGTATTCGCTGTCGATAAGAGAAACTTTTTCTACAATACCCGATGTGGTGTCAAGCTCTCCACCTACTGTAAATCTTGTTGCTGTTACTTCTTTTCCAACTAGTGACAATGCATAACTAGATTTTGAATAAGCGGCCATTTGCTCCATCATTTGCATATTGGACATAGTTGCCATTTGTTCCATCATCTGTGAGTTGTCCATGGGGTCCATAAAGTCTTGATTTTGCATTTGTAGTATTAACAAATTCATAAAGTCCATTGACTCAAGCTCTGCATTTGCACCCTCATTTTCAAAAACTACATTATAACTACTCGAGGTTTTACTGGTTGGATCTATTGGGGTAGTGCTCATTATTTCATCTCCTTTCCTTAAACATAAATTCTTCGCTCGCCTTCTGGCAATACCGCTGAACTTTCATCGGCATTTTCTGCTGTTTCAGCGTTTTGACTGTTAAAGTTCTGATTACTTTGCTCTCTTTCAAAACTCCATTGCCTTTGCGCAAATTCTTGTGATGACATATTAAAGTTTTGCATATTAGATGCATTTGAACTTCCAGATGCCTCTACAGCACTTCGCACTTCGATTTGCATACCGGACATAGCGTCTCTTAATGCAGGTAAATCATCGTTAATAAGCATTGCTGTTTTAGCGCTAGCTGTCACAATTTCCAGAGCCTTAACGCCATTTTCATTTACAAGTTTAACTGTAATTTCTCCTAAAGATTCAGGATAAAGTTTCATTGTAAACTCAGTATTTTGCGCATTTAAGTTTTCTTTGATTCCACTTTCTAGTTGAGTGGCAAGTGTTTGAGTGTTCACACTAAACTGTGAATTTTCAAAACCGACACTTGTACTTTGTGTTGGAGTTAGAACTCTCAAATTTGCCATAGTCGCCATTAAATCTGACTTAAACTCTGGGTTTTCACCGTCGCTTAAATTAGTTTTTACAAGCTCTATGCTGTTTAAAAACTCTCTTTGACCAAAAAGAAACTCTTCGCCGCTTGCCATGTCTTGCGAGGATGAATTGTTATTAAAATTCATCGACTGCACATTCAGCGCCTCTAAACTTTGTAAATCAATCCCTTTGCTTTGTAATGCCTGCATAAAGGAATTAGCCGTATTTGTCTTACCTTCTACGTCGCTTCCTGATATTTTAGACATTATTAACTGCAAAATTTGTGACTGTGATAAATTCACATTTGTAGTTTCACTTTGCCCGTCAGCATAAAATCCACTTAAGTTTACACTACTTAAATCAGTTAAGCCATATCCACTCATAAGCATTAAAAGTAAATCTTGCGGATTTTCGGTAGTCATTTCTTCATCTTCATTCATGGCACTCACCATAGAGGCAAAAATTTCCATAAATGGATTGACTTGACCACTAGAACCAACTGCACTATTGCGCTCAGCCCTACTTGGAATTCCTCCCATTTGCATGGTTTGTAGGTTAACTGCATTCATCTTACTCACCTCCTTTTCCTTATTAAACTATATCATTTTTTATGTAACCCTAAATTTACTATCTCAAGAATTTCTTCTTGGGATTTTTTCGCCATCTCTTTATTATGGCTTTCTCTTTGTTTTGTCTCGAGCTTGTCAAGGCTTGCCATGTCCATATTCGCTTTTTTTACGACTTCGACTTGCTTTGCAATAAGCTCTTCTTGCTTTATACGCTCAAGGTTTAAAACCTTGATTTGCTTTCTCATATTTTCTATCATGAACTCATAAGACCTAAGCTCAAAAACGGTCATACCTTCACTTGTCTTTTGCTGTAGTTGCTCTTTTTTTTCACGCTTACTTTGCTCAAGATTTTCTATATTTTCAATTATAGCATCTCTTACAGCCCTCATTTGAGCCAAAGTGTTTTTTTCTTTATTTAAAATTTGTTCCTTATAGTTTGACATTTTTTCAAGTGAAAAAGTAAAAGGTTTCATACTATAACTCTCCTAAACTAAACCACTGCCTCTTCCATAAGCCTTACAGTGTCCTTAAAACTAACCTCTAAATTAACATCTTGCTTTAAAAATTCATCTATGTTATTCATGTGCGCAATGGCTTCATCAAGCTGTGGGTTTGTGCCAGACTTATATGCTCCAATGGAAATCAAGTCTTCGTTTTCCTTATATAAAGCCATCATATTGCGAAGTTTACTTGCCACCGCCTTTTGTTCTTTTCCAACTATATCATTCATCAAACGACTTACACTGTTTAAAACATCTATCGCGGGATAATGATTTTTTGATGCTATACTGCGGGACAAGACTATATGTCCATCTACTATACTTCTTACAGTGTCGGCGACGGGTTCATTCGTATCGTCACCCTCGACAAGAACCGTGTAAATTCCTGTTATAGAGCCTTTTTCAAAATTCCCCGAACGCTCTAAAAGCTTTGGAAGCGCCGAATAAATCGACGGCGTGTAGCCTCTTGCCACGGGTGCTTCGCCTGTGTTTAATCCAATTTCTCTTTGTGTCATTGCAAAGCGTGTCAGTGAGTCCATCATCAGCAACACGTGCTTGCCTTTTTTTTGAAAATATTCTGCAATAGCAGTCGCTGTTTGTGCGCATTTATAACGCATCATTGCAGGTTGATCAGAAGTCGCCACCACAAGTACGGAGCGCTTTAAACCTTCGGGCCCTAGGTCTCGGTTAATAAACTCCAAAACCTCTCTTCCGCGCTCACCTACAAGCGCAATTACATTAATCTCTGCCTCTACATTTCTGGCTATCATTCCCATCAACGTACTTTTTCCAACACCAGAACCAGCAAAAATTCCAATCCTTTGTCCTTTTCCTATGGTTAGCAGTCCATCTATAACCTTTATTCCAAGCTGCATAACCTCGTTTATCGGAGGCCTATCTAAAGGGTTCACCGGTACTCCATTTATCGGTATCGCACTTAGATTTTCAAGTTTTTTGCCGTTGTCTATCGGCACACCAAGCGCATTTACCGTACGACCTACAATGTCGTCACTTATGTATATATTCATTTTTTCGCCTGTATTAATTACCGCACAACCATAGCCAATATCATCTATTTCTTCATACGGCATGAGGTAGGCTTTGTCTTCTGAAACTCCTACAACCTCACACACTAGCGGTTTAATTCTTTTGTTTAGCATTACATTGCATATATCACCGATGCTACAGGTAAGCCCCGTTGCCTCTATGGTCATGCCTTGTATTTTACTTATTTTTCCCTCATGTGACTTTAAATCAGCAAGACGTAAAATTTGTCTGTAATTTGTATTATCAAAAAGTTTTGACATGTTTTCTACTTTCAAATTTTCCACCTCTTAATTTATGTCGATTTAAATAAGTCTTTTAAATTTTCTGCTTGCCTTGAAATATCTGCTACTATCGTTCCTTTTTCAGAATTCACCCTTATCATATCCTCGGGCCCGGCCTTTGGAGAAACGCTTATCCTGCCCTGCAAACTTCCTTTTTTAAGTTCTTCTTTCACACTATCAATAAGTTTTTCAAGCCTTTGCGAAAGCTCAATTTCAAGCCACGCAGAGTTTTTCACACTTTCAACAGTTTGCATCACTAATTTATGTAAAACTAGCTCATGCTCATCAATTTTGTCCATAATAAACTTCTGTGCTATGTCCACCGCAAAGAATTTTAATTCTTCCGCGTAATTTTCCATGAACTCTTTTTGATTTTTTTGCATACCCAAAAGCGTGCTATCTACATCGTTTAAAATTTGTTCAAGCTCGCCTTTTTTTCTAGAAAAAGCATCGCTATAAGCTTTTTGATATGCCACTTCGTAGGCCTCGACATATGCCTCTTGCTCCACTTGTTGGCGCATCTCATCTAGCTCATCTTTATACATTTCTTTTATTTCGTCAAGCTCTAGCGGCTTAGGTTCAATAATTTCTACCACTTCACTTGGAACAAACGGTACAAATCCATCTTCATCTGCCTCTTGTGCTTCGGCTTGCAGTTCTACAACGCTCACTTCTTCTTTTGTCAGCAAAACTTCATTTTCATTGTCGTGTCCTACTTTAAAAAATGAAACGCTTTTGTGAGTTTTGTTTTCGCTTATTTCAGGTTGGATATCAGGTATTTCTACTGTTCCCTCCACAGCACTAACAGCGCCTCTTTTAAATATATTAGCCGATGATGACATCGTCATCTCCTCCTTTGGAAACTACGATTTCGCCCTCTTCCTCAAGTTTTCTAATAACAGAAACGATTTTTTGTTGTGCTTCTTCAACATCTTTTAGGCGCAAGTTTTTAAGATACTGAATATCTTCAAGTATTGACTCTCTCGCACGTGCAGATACGTTATCAAGAAGCGAGGCCTTGACCTCTTCAGAAGAACCTTTAATCGCAACAGCAAGGTCTTGCTGGTCGATATCACGAAGAACACGTTGAATAGACATATCGTCAAGTGTGATAATATCGTCAAAGATAAACATAAGTTTTCTGATTTCTTCTGATAGGCTTGCATCTGATTTTGTAAGTTCTGAGAAAATATGTTTTTCCGATGCACGGTCTATGCTGTTCATGATGTCGGCAACATATGTTACGCCACCAACTTCTACAGCGTCTTGTGACATTACGTTTGAGAACTTGCCCTCTAGTATTCTCTCTAATGTGCCTATAACCTCAGGTCTTACACTTTCAAGAGACGCTATTCTTCTTACTACTTCTATTTGCAAATCTTTTGGAAGCTCGGCTATAACTTTTGATGCCTGCGCCGCCTTTGCATATGAAAGTATAAAAGCAATTGTTTGGGGATGCTCGTGCTGTACTATCATAAGTATATTTTTGTAATTTGCTTTTCTGATAAACTCTAAAGCCCTGACTTTCATCGCCTGCGACACACGGTCCATGTAGTTTGCCGCCTGTTGTTGCCCAAAAGCTTTTTCGAGTATATCCTTTGCGTAAACTACGCCACCTTCTGAGACGACTTTTGTGGTCATGCAAAGACCATAAAACTCCTCAATTATCGACTGCATTTCTTCTGGTGGTAAATCTTCAAGCTTTGAAACTTCAAGTGTTAGCTTCTCGATTTCCTCTTCTCGTAAATGCTTATAAATATGTGACGCATTTATTGAGCCAAGTGCGACAACAATGGCTGCCGCACGTCCCGCCGTTGTCAGCGGTGCCGCTTGTTTTTTATTTGCTGTTGCCACCCTTTACTCACCATCCTTTAACCACGATCTAATCAAGCTTGCAGCGGCTTCAGGATTAATTTTAGCAAATGCTCTAACCTCTTCGATGATAGCATTGTTTTTATCCTGATCGTCATTTCTAGCCATATCCGCAAGTTTTCTTTTATATTCTTCAATCTCCGCATCTTTCTCGTCTTGAAGAATATTTGTAATTTCCTCTGCTTTCGCCTTATGGTAACGTCTAAACGACAGAATTATAAATAAGATTATGATTATAAATAATACTCCGCCTGCCGCAACGTATGCCCACCAAGGTAATAAGCTAAAGATTGATGTTTCCTCTGTTTCTGGATTTACTACAGGCACCTCAGCCTCTTCACCCGCCGCAACAAAGCTTGAAACGTAAATTTGCTCTACTGGAATATCAACCGCATTTGATATCAAGCTCATAAGCTCGTCTCTTATACCCTGAGTAAGGTTGTCCTCGTCTACCATAACCGAAATTGTCGCGCGCTCAAGCTCCGCATTTCCTGATTCTACTTGTGTTTTTATGTAAGAGTAATCAAATTCCGAATGCCAGTTGTATGAATTTGTTTCATCGTCTGGGTTTGTATATGAGTAGTCTGGAATGTCTGTGTTATCCTCTTCCCCTACTATATCGCCTATTGTCTCGTCCCCAGGGCCGTTATACTCGCCCTCGGTAAGAGTCGGAAACCCCTGTCCGCTTTCGCTCTCAGGATTTCCTTCAAGCTCCATTTGTTCAGTGAGCATTTTATCATAGTTTATCGTGACTTTCGCCGTTGCCACAACACCGTTTTGTCCGTATCTCGGCTCTAAAAGTCTCATAACATTGTCTTCAAGTTGACCTTGAACAATCATTTCTAATTCAAAGTTTTGATTTGTGGATATTGAGTCTGCAGTGTCTAAGTTTGCCCCAAGTTCTAGCGAAGTCGCCGAATCCACAACCACTACATTTTCAGGTGCCATTTTTGGCACGCCGAAAGCAATTAAGTTTTTAATCGACAAAACCTGCGTTGAATCTAGTTCTACACCATGTTCAAGTGACAACAGCACACTTGCCGTTCCCACAGACTCATTTGTTGCTTCGTCCCATATGTAGTTACTGGTTTCTGCCATATTAATTGTAACTACCGCGTCTGTAACGCCTTCTATTCGCTTTAAAGTGTCTTGCGCCCTGTCTTGAAGTTGATGTACCAAGACTTGTTGCATTTCCGCCTCTGTCGCAGACATACCCGAACTGCTTGTAAATATATCATACGTTAAAGCCGTTTGCGGATACCCTTGTGCTGCTAGTTGCAACAACCACATATCATATTCATTTTGTGGCACCGTCACTTGCCCTTGGCTGTTCACCTGAGCATCTGCTCCCATGCTTTTAAGTTCGCTAAACACCTGTGCGCTCTCATTTGAAGAAATGTTCTCATAAAGAACTACACGCGATCCGCTTCCTCCATTTAAAAACATGGTTAAAACTACGGCAAATATTATAATTCCCGCAGCTATACCACCAAATAAAAATTTTCTCTTTTTCGGCATTTCAACAATGTAAACTTTTACTTTACTAAAACCATCTTTTACTTTATCCACAATAAATCTCCCAATTAATAACTATCTATGACCCCAAAGTTTAAAACCAATAAAAACCTAAAGTTGCATACTCATAATTTCTTTATATGCATTTACCGCTCTGGTTGTTATTTGAACCGTCGTTTGAAGCATTGTGCTCGCCTTTAACGAATTGATTTGAACCTGCGCTAAATTATCGACTTCTCCAATTGCTAGATTATAACTATCTGCCTGTGAAACTTCCATTGCCGATTGTGTTTCACCTATTAAATCTGATAGCACATTTTGAAAAGGTAGCTGGCTTCCTGTAGTGGACGGCGCAACTGCTTGTGTATTAAGTTTACTCTCAAACTCCAACGGTGTAATAAAACTTGGATTAATAAAACTGCTCATGATTGTAACTCCTCCTGTGTTTTACTTGTCAATATTATTTTTAAAAATTTAATGTAATCTCACTAAAATTTTCACGCTTAATTGTATTATATAAATAAGTTCACTTCTTATAGGCTTATTTTACTCTAATTCACAAAAAAAGTAAAGTCAAAAAACAACAAAATCTCAAAAAAAAACCGATTTTTTTATGCAAACTTTATGTCTTGTCATAAAATCTATTTAGGTACATTGTATATAATACTACAATGTACACACACATTAATCTTTAATTTTACACAATTATAATTCTCATTTAGCATTTTTGACAAAACTCACAAAACATAAGCTTCACATAAACTTAACATAACTTTAGCATGATTCTGTATTTTCGTTTTTAAAATTCCATATTAGGATATTTACACATCAATAATGACTATTTGAAAAAATATATAAAAAAGTCAATTTTGCCCTTTAGTTTTTCAAACTTTAGAGCATAAATATAACAGAGATATTTATATATGTGTAATTTCATGTTTTAATTTAATATTTACTATACAAAGTGAGGTGCGAAATTCATGGAGATTAAGGGGATTTTTGACAGGTACAAAGTCAATTCTAACACAAAACAAATGACCGCAAACCAAGTGCAAAAGCCAAGTACTGTGCCAACAGAAAAAAAAGAGGGTTTAACAGCCGACACCATAAGCGTCAGTTCTAACGCAAGCGTTCAAACCACGTATGCAAAAGAAGTTAAAATGCACGCTACTGCCGCAAAAAATAATATCGACATTTCAAGCGAGCGCCTAAATGCGCTTAAACTTGCATACAAAGGCGACGAGTGCCCTGTATCCTCAGAAGACATAGCTTCTTCGATAATATACAGAAATTTAATGATTTAATAGGTGGAAAAATGAACGAAAATTTAAGTGTTTTTTTACAAACAAACATAGATGTTTGCAAGCTACTTGGGAAAATGGTAGTAAGTGAGCAAGAAAAGCGACAAGCGCTTCTAGCGCATGACTCTGAAAAGATTGAACACATTGTACAATCGGGGCAAGCGCTTTCGATGCAACTTAAAAATCTTGAAGAAAAAAGAATATCTGCGCAAAACGCTTGTGGTTTTGCAGGCTTGACTTTAAATCAAATCACCGAAAAGCTAACAAATGAAGACAAAATAAAGTTTAGCCCTGTTTTCAAGGAACTTTTAAGCAGTGCAGGTTTAATTAAAGAACTCAATAAAGTATCTATGGATCTTGTAAATATGGAATTGAAGTTTTTAGGCTACACACAAAACACTGGTAGCGGTGTATACAGTGCAGGCGGAAAAAAACCTTCCGGCATTTACAACAAAAATTCGTTTACGGGAAAAGCATAAGGAGAAATATTATGATTAGATCTACTTTCATGGGCTTTGAAGCCGCAAAAAGCTCAATATTTTCAAGTCAGAAATCACTTGATATAGTTGGACATAACCTTGCAAACTCCGATACCGTCGGTTACACTAGACAACGTGTAGAAACCGCATCAGTTTATCCTTCTGTTTCTAATCTTAGGGTAGCTTCAAGCACCGTTGGTGTTTTAGGTCAAGGTGTCGACGCCTTGGGCGTAGCACAAATTAGAGACAGCTTTTTAGACAAGAGATTTAGAGAAGAATATTCTAACGCCGCCTATCACGGCAAAACAGGCGAAATATTATCAGCAATTCAAGACGCCTTGGGCGATGGTTCAAATATTACCGACGAATCTGGTCTATACGGCGCTATGAGCACCATGTTCGACAGCCTAAACGGGTTCATGCAAGAGCCTACAAGCGAAAGCCATGCAAACCTTGTAATGTCCTCTTTTGAAAATATAATCCAAGTTTTACATCAACTAGACTCTAATTTAACTGCTGTTGCTACTCAATATTCTGAAGATTTAGTAATAGATATAGATAGAGTTAACGATATCACACAACAAATCGCACATTTAAACGACGTAATAAGCTCTGACCCGACAATACTCATCAACGATCCAAACGAGCATTATGGCCCCAACGAGCTTTTAGACGAAAGAAATTTACTTTTAGACGAGCTTGCAAGCTATGGCGATATAGTTGTCACAGACAACTCAGACGGCACTGTAGATGTGACCATGGGTGGCCATGCAATGGTAACAGGCGATAAAAGTGACAATCTGATAATACAGCTTAATGAAGATTACAACACTGCAAGCCTTAATTGGCAATCAGATGGAGCTAACTTCAACGCAAGCGGCGGTACAATTTTAGCCGCTCTCCACTTCGTAAACGGCAGCGGTAACAATCTAGCAATACCAAACGGTGAGCCTTACGAGGGCGTTGTATATTATAGAAACCAAATCGACACATTTGCAAATGCACTTGCAGACATAGCAAATAACTCACTTCCCGTTTTAGGTACAGACGGCAAACCTATGACTGACCCAATTACAGGCAACATAGTTTACAAACAACTTCTAGGTGCAAAAGACGATGACGGCGACATAAGCCTTTATGGTGTGAGTGCCGAAAACATAACTTTGAGTAAAGAGTGGCGCGACGCAGGGTCAACTTACTTTATGTATAGCGAGTCAGAACACGTTGAAGACTATGCACAAGAAATTGCCTACAAACTTACATCAGCAGATTATAACTTCAATACCTACGGTGAAACTTTCACAGGTAGCCTTGTAGACTTTGAAGTAAACTTCCTCACAAACCTTGCCTCTGATGTGGCTTTCCACAACGGCCGACAAGAGTCATATGCAACTATCGCAGACGATTTCCTAAACCAACGTGAGTCTGTATCAAACGTTAGCAGTGATGAAGAAACCGCGGACATGCTAAAATTCCAAAAATCTTACGAGGCGGCTGCCAGAATAATGACAGTTATGGACGAACTTTTAGACACGATAATAAACAACATGGGTCGTGTAGGATTATAATTATAAAACCCACTTGAAAGGAGAAATATTATGAGAGTTGCAGACTCATCTATGACCAGAAACTATCTTAAATATTTGACTGGTGCAAAATCAGACTTTGCCACTACTATGGAGCAAATTTCTACAGGTAACCGATTCACAGAGTTATCAGACGACGTATCGGCGGGTTCTAAAGTAATGAATATCAGAATGGATATGTATAATACCGAAACCCAGCTTGGAAATATCGGCTCTATATCAGACGAGCTTACAATTGCAGAAGATGCAATGAGCCAAACAAGCGAACTTTTAACCCGTGTACACGCGCTCGGTGTAAAGGCAGGAACCGAAACACAAGGAACTGCTGGCTGGGACGCTATACTTAAAGAAGTCGAAGCTATTACAAAAGAGCTTTTAGCCTATGCAAACAGTACTTTCGGAGAGAAATTCGTCTTCGGCGCAACAAACTCAAGTGATGATCCACCGTTTGATTTAGGAGATGACGGTAATCTTATTTATAATGGTGTGCCGATAAATGACATACAAAAACGTGCAGATGGCACATTTTTCCACTCAGTTGAGACTACCCCAGGTGTGTTTGAAGAGGTAGACATACCAATGGACGGCGATGTTTATCTAGATATAGGTTTAGGCATTAAAATGACTGGAAGCAATGTAGATCCGGACACTGCCTTTTTAGTCTCACATTCTGGTATCGATATCTTTGGATACGGAACAGATGCTGACACAGGATACGCTAACAACATATTCAATGCTTTAAACGAGTTCCAAGGCGCTTTAGAGTCTGGCGATATTGACGAAATAGGCGCGCTTAATGACCACATAACAGATCTTGCAAATACTTTTAGGGCTCATCTTTCTGACATGGGTGCCAGAGTTAACTTCTTAGAGGGAATTGAGGGCAAGCTAGAAACTAATTTAGACACATATAAAATTAGAATTAACGATCTCATGGGCATAAACGATGCCGAGGCAGTCGAAACCTTAGCTCAACAAGAATTTGTTTTGCAAGCTGTACAGCAAATGGGTTCAAGAATTTTACCAAACAGCCTAATGGACTACTTAAGATAATTAAATATTTTTATAATGATTAGAGGTGAACTTATTTATGGGACCATTACTTAACATTACCACAAATTCAGGGCAGTATGAACTTCAAGTAAATCATGCAAAACTTGAGTACGACAACCACCCCCTACCCCGCGCCAACGTAAAGACGGTGCAAGGTTCGTTTCAACTAAACGCAGAACCTGCAAGGCTTCGCGTCGACAGCTATCAAGCAAGAAAATCTTTGGGGCATCTAAATTTTACCGACACTTATAAAGAGGCATCAAACAACGCACAGGCAAATCTCAGCGAATATATAAGCGACACGATACGCATTGGAAAAGGTGTTGGCGATGTGACAGATGGATCTACAATAGGTTCACTTGTCACACAAAAGATGATAGATATGCCAAGGTCAATGACAATTTTTATACCAACTAGCGGAAGTGTCAGCATTTCTTGGCAAGATAGCGAGCTAAACCGTGAGTACACTCCAACCGAGATGACTTACGATTGGGATATCAAAGATGTCGACTTTACTTACACAAGAGGAGATGTCAGCCTGAATGTTGTACAAAGTCCTAATGTCGATATTAAATATGTTGGGGAACCGCTTTACTTCCCTCGCAGTGCCGCTAAGGCTTATGGCGTCTCGTAGCTATGAAAAAAACTTACATACATGTTTTAGACATGTTAGCCGAAAAACGAGAAACTTTTTTGCAGCTTGAAGAAATCACAGGAAGCCTTGCATTACAAGGTGCCGATGAAATAATTTCAAGCATGAAAAAAAGAGCTGACTTATTTGAGACTATGCGGGGACTCGATAAAAAAATCAGCAGCGAAGCAGCAGACGACAGAAAACTCAGAGACGCCCTTAACAATGCGTGTAATAGAGCAGATGTCGAAGAAAACCTTGAAGAGATATTCGATCTCTCTCTTAAAATAAAAGCAATCGCAAATAGACTTATAAAAAATGAAAATTTAGTTTTAGAGCATTTTGACTCTGAAAAAAAATCTATTTTACAGGAAATTGAAAAACTAAATAGAAGCGGTACAGCCGCCGCAAACAGGTATTACAATACTACCAAGCTTAAGGCGATAAAAAAAGTTAAGCCTGGCAAGCTAATTTAGAAATGGAGGAATAAAAAATGAGCAGTATTAACTCCTCATCATACTACAGCGTCAGCACAGGGACTAACTCAGGTATTTCGGGACTTATGTCTGGAATGGACACCGAGGCTTTAGTCGAACAAATGCTATCTGGCACACAAACTAAAATTGACAGAGCTGAGGCAGAGAAAACCCAAACAGAATGGAAACAAGATTTATACCGTGAGGTTATTGATGAAATCAACGGATTTTACAACAAATATTTTGATACATCTTATGGTTCAACTTTAGACACAAACTTTGCAACAACAGATTTCTTTAACACTATGATTTCATCTGTTGTCAGTGGCAGTGGCGTAAATGTCTCAAGCACTTCAACAGATTCTCTAGCAGGAGATTTAAGCGTTATTGTTACTCAACTTGCAAGTGCTGCAAGTCTAAAATCTTCCGAAAAATTAAGTGGTGACCAAACTATAGTTGGAAACTCTACTTTAGCAGACGGAACCGAGATATTCACAAACGAAAATCTTTCAAAAAACTTTGAGGAAACAGTCTCGCTTAAAGTCGGTTCACAAACAATAGACGTAAACCTAAACCATGTGCAAAGCGAAGACGATCTTGTCTCTGCATTTAATAATGCATTTAAAGCAGCCGGTGTTACAACTGCAACTGCCGAAATGCACGACGGTAAACTGAGAATAAATTCAACAGGAAGTACTACTGTAAGCGTTGATACATCAAATTCAACTGCACAAGGCTTAGCCCTAACAGGTTTTGCCTCTGCGACAAGTTCCGACATTACAAACACAGCTGGTGCGGTTACGGGTAAATCTTTGCAAGGCACTAAAGCGGACTTAAATGCAGGTGTCTCCTTTGATTTGACGTATGACGGTGTCACTAAAACTATTGATTTAAGTGACATAGCCCTCGATGCAAGCTCAGGCGAGATTACATCAGCCAATGTAGTTTCTGCACTTCAAAAAGAGATTACAAAAGCTTTTGGTAATGCTATTGCGGTTGAGCTTGATAGCAACAATGCATTAAAATTCTCTATGACTTCTAGCGAGGCAGGCCATGAACTGAAAATCACAGGATCTAGTGCCGAAATTTTAGGAATAAAACCGGGTAGCTCAACCTCGTTTAACACTAGCCAAACTCTTAGCGAAGTAGCCTCTGGCGATAGATTTGCATTTACTATCAATGGTGTAGATTTTGATTTTGACGGCGATACATCTGTCGCTTCAATGATTAACGAGATTAACAAAAGCTCAGCTGGCGTTACTCTTAACTACTCTACACTTTCTGATACTATGAGCATCACCGCAACAAATACTGGCTCAAGTTTTGGAATAGACATGACTCAAACAGAGGGTAATATTCTATCTACATTGTTTGGTGAAAGCGTCATATCTCCCCCTTCTTCTGTCGCAAGTGATTACCTCACCACAGCTACTGTAAAATCACAAAATGGCGGACTTAGTGACAGCTACGAGACCACAACTGCTACATTTGCAATGACTGTAAACGGCGAGAACAAAACTTTCACACTTGCAGCTAAAGAAGGCGACACAACATATACTGCATCAGAGGTTGAGCTCGCGTTCAACAATTGGCTTTCAACTGAATTTGATGACAATATCACTTATGATAGCACTACAGGTAACTTAAATGTTGCAGAAGGCTATTTAGTAGAGTTTACTAAAACAACAGTAGACACAACAAACGGTGCAGATGTTGCAGAAGCAGCAAAATCTGATTTAGCACTTGCAATGGGCTTTAATTTGACAGAAAATTCAAATATCGCAACTGCAGATACACTTATTAGCGATGTTTACTATCTAAAAGATGAAATTTCTAAGTTTTCAAGTAGCACAGGCTCCTCTATTACAACTTTAGGCGACCTTACAGGTTCTACAGATAATCCACCAAGCATTACAAGTTATGACGGATTTATTGCCTCTTTCTCAGGCGGAAGACTTGTACTTAGTGCAAACGGTGAAGTTATGTTCCACCCTGCCCCACCTATGGATGCTTTGTTTGGTGGTTCCGATATACAAATTGGCGGTACAGGCACTATGGCCGCAGGCGCAGTTACAGCGGGTCAAGATGCCAAAGTCACTATCAACGGTGTTGATACCACAAGAAGCTCTAACTCTTTTGAAATAGAAGGAGTCAACATGCAACTTACAGCAGTGAGCGAAAAAGACGACGCTGGAAATTATATAGAAACTGTAATTTCTACTGCAAGAGATGACGACGCAATTGTTGATGCCTTTAAAAGCTTTGTAGACGATTATAATGCAATGGTAAAAAAACTAAGCGATTATGTCGGCGAAGATGCAGAATATAAAGACTATCCACCTCTAACCGAGGCGCAAAGAGCAGAAATGTCAGATAGCCAAATCGAGCTTTGGGAAGAGAAAACGAAAGTAGGACTTTTAAGAAACGACACCACAATTAACGGATTTTTATCTGATTTAAGAACTAGTTTATATACAAAGCCAGACGACTCTAGCCTCGCCTTGTATCAAATAGGAATTGAAACATCTTCATTCTTTGACGATCCAGAAGCATCAGGTCAACTCGTAATAGACGAAGATGCGCTAAGACAGGCTATATCAAGTGATCCAACAAGCGTTATGACATTATTCACATCTGCACAAGATGGACTTGCCTCTCAATTTGAAAGCATCGTCAATAGTGTCGCAAACACAAGTTCTGCAACTCCTGGTACTCTTGTCTCACTTGCAGGTGTGGACGGAAAAGCTACCGAAGAAAGCAACGAACTTAGCTACAGATTAAACGATTTAGAGTCTACTATAGAAAACCTAAAATACAGATATGAGCAAGAAAGTGCAAGATACTGGGCACAATTCACTGCAATGGAGACCGCTCTTTCAAATTATAATACTGATTTAGGTTATCTAACTCAACAGTTCAGCACTGGGTACTAATAAAATAGATTTGAGGTATTAAGTTATGAGAAATAATCCATATCAAGCATATAAGCAACAGTCTATAATGACTATGACACCAGCAGACATGCTTACAGCTCTTTATGACGGACTTATCAAAGAATTTTCACTTGCAGTAAAAGGCATAGAGGAAAAAGACTTTAGCGCCGTAAACACACATTCGCAAAAGTCACAGAAAATTTTAAGACATTTACAAAACACTTTAGATATGTCTATTCCAATTTCAGCTGAGCTGAACTCACTTTACGACTATTTTTTACACGTATCCATACAATCGAATGTAAAAAAAGAAATCGGCGATTTGCCTGTTGTTATCACCATGATTAACGATTTGCGAAATACTTATATTCAAGCCGACAAAAAACTTAGAAATGGTGAAAAAGTTGGATAAATTACTTGAAAAATTAGTAATTTTGTGTTAATCTATACATGAGGCAAACAGACTCTAGTCTCGTTTGCCTCTATTTTTAAATAAAAGAGGATTTTGTTATGTTTTTTAATTCTACCAATTTCAAAACCATTGAAGCCGGCATAAGTATAGCTTGGCTTGACCAACAACTACATACACAAAATATTTCAAATATTGAAACTCCAGGATATAAGACAAAAAACTTGGTGTTTGACGACTATCTAAACGAGGCTATGGCTAGTGAAAATGGCGGTAAGTTTAGCGTAAGTGTTGTCGAAGACACAAGTGATGTCTTGCAAGACGGAAATAATGTAAATTTAGAAAAAGAAAACATTGAGCTTTACAAGGCATATGCACAGTACACCATGTTACTTGATAAGGCTACTGGACAATTTGACAATATTACTACTGTTTTAAACAGTAATATGAGTTAAGGAGGGTATAGTTATGGCTTTTTTATCATCACTTGACATAGTGGGTTCAGCACTTACAGCAGAGCGTTTTAGAGCTGATGTAATTACGCAAAACATTGCGAACGCTTCAAACACTACACTTGACGAAAACGGCGACCCTTACAAAAGAAAACAAGTTGTTTTTTCTGAAAGAGAGCTAAGCTTTTCAGAAACTCTAGATAATGTAAGTGGTGGCGTTGAGATTACTCAAATAGTCGAAAACGAAAATGACTTTAAAATGGTGTATGATCCAACTCATCCACAAGCAGACGAAGAAGGATATGTAGCCTACCCAAATGTGGACACCACGGAAGAGCAAATCGACTTAATGGCCGCAAGCAACGCCTACGATGCTAATCTCACAGTTTTAAGCGTAATTAAAGAAATGATTAACAAAACACTGGAAATGAAACAATAATATAATAAAAAAGTAGACCATCGCATATGCGATGGTCTACTTTTTTACGACTGAACCTATAAGCCGAGTTCTGTTGAAAACAGTCATCTATCTTGTTTATGTGTTGCCACATAAATCATGCCACCTCCATGAAACGTGCCGGGCAGGCACAAAATGTTTCGCCACGGTGTTGCTCCGAATAGGGTTTACATCCCCGAGAAGTCTCCTTTCGGGGGGTGAGCTCTTACCTCGCCTTTCCACCCTTACCGACAAAAGTCGGCGGTATATCTCTGTTGCACTCTCCCTAGGGTCGCCCCCGGCGGCCGTTAGCCGTTATTCTCGCCCTGTGGAGCTCGGACTTTCCTCAGATAAAATCCTTTGGGACTTAATCCGCAACTGTTCAGTTCACTCGTAAAAATAATTATAACATATTTAGATATTAAATACAAGTTATATATAGACTATAACGATAAAAACTCACTGTAAGCCATAAGATTAAATGCCATCCCAAATATGAGCAGGGCTCCTAAAAAATGAAAATTGTACTTTTTCACTCCCGTACTCGTATTGCACACGCCTATAAATATGGCAGCCATTACATCTATAATATACCTGTTTCCATAATGATACCCTCCCATGGTTTTATGACTTAAAAGCACCATAATATGGATGATAACACAAGAAATTACTGTTATATTGAGTAAGGAAAATGCTTTGCCTTTAAACAAAATGTAAATATACCATATCAAAATTGGGAAACAAATAAATATATTCATTCCATTGAAAAAAGGCATCTCCATTCTTGTCTCAAATGAAAAACTTGGCAATCTAAATAAATTGTAAAAATTTTCACTTATATAGTTAACACTAAACTGCCCATGCTCTGAACTTGTGAATTCTGGCAGATAGTTATGTCCAAACTCAAATACACTGCCAAATCTTGCAAAATTCAAAAGCAAATAAGACATCGATAAAACTACAGTTGGCACGAACACGTATATTCTATTTAATAAAAATTCTTTAAGCGTAGACTTTGACTGCCTCATATAAATATATATTATAAGTGGCAAATATATCAGCTGAAAGGGTCTGCAACCACATGCACAGCACAACAAAAACAGTGAAATGCCTTTTTGACCCTTTTTGGCGCTATAAACACTCATAAGAGTGAAAGTTAGCGCCATATTTTGCGCAACAAACCACACTCCATCGGTGAGTATAATTTGAAGCACCGCACTGCTTGCATAGAGTAAAATCGGCAATATACTCGCATAAGTTTTTCCTAGCTTGTACTCTAAGACTATCAATGTGCTGTACACTACTCCTACAAGAGCAAAGACAACATTTAGCAAAGATTCGGGGTTATTTTCACCAAATATTAAGACAAATGGCAAAAAAACATAGGACGGAAAAGGTGGAAAGCTCACATAATACTTGCCTTCAAATATCGCAAGCTCAAGCCACGAATAATCTTGCCCCAAGTCCAGTCTACCGTCAAGCCAAGCCAAGCTTTGTAATGTATAGGTATTAAAGGGGTTTTCTGAGAGAATATTATCGTTAAAGAGATACAAAATTATATAAAGTCCTAAGATTACTGTGACTGGATATACTAATATTTTAAGTGTATCGAATTTCCCTGCAAACGCATTATCCTTCAATTTTAACTCCACCTACAGGTCTTACTTTTAGCACATGACAACTACCTTTGCCAAAAACTTTTTCTATGTCACAAATATAGTCGTCAAGCAACTCATTTGGCACATAGGCTTGTATTGTTCCTGCAAAACCACCACCGTGCACACGACAAGCGCCTTTGCCGTCAAGCGCTTTTTCCGATATCGCAAGAGCAAGTAAAACGCCTTGTTCAGGTAACATTACAGGTGTACTTACATTTTGTAGCTTAAGTGCAGAGGATTTGCCTGATTTCTTCACAAGTTCTAAAAATGCATTAAAATCTTTTGCCTTTAGTGCTTTCTTTTCAAGGCTTGCAAATCGGTCGTCATCATAGAAATGCATAGCTCTTAAAACAGCTCTGTCCCCTATTTCTTTTCTCAAAACTGCAATGTTTTCATAAAATTTACTTTCATCTACTTCACATAAAACTTCTTTGCCAAAATACTCAGCCACTTTTTTCATTTCAATAGGAATCGCTGCGTACTCATATGTAATATCTGCATGGTTTCCGCCTGTGTCTACAACGCAAAGCTTATATCCGAACTCGTCTAGATTGAAGTCAACTTTTTCAAATATTGGGTTTTCTTTATCTTTAAAATCTATTGCCGTAAAGCCACCAACACTGCTAGCACTTTGGTCTAAAAGCCCTGATGGTTTTCCAAAATAAACATTTTCTGCATATTGTGACATTTGCGCAATTTGCACTGGCGTTGCCTTGTCCTCGTTATAAAGGTGATTAATGATTGTGCCGATTAAAACTTCGAATGCCGCAGAACTTGAAAGGCCTGAACCCTTTAATACATTTGATTTAGTGTAGCAGTCAAATCCACCTACTTCAAAGCCAAGTTGCTTAAACCTTGCACAAAGCCCTCTTATGACAGCTGCGGAATGTTCTTTTTCTTCTTCTTTAATTTCTAAATCGCTTGTATCTATCACATCATGTTTTGCATATTCTTCTGATTTAACGGTGATAATCCCATCGTCTTTTTTCACGACAACCGCCGCTATGTCCATATTTACAGATGCCGCAAGCACTTTTCCTCTTTGGTGGTCTGTGTGATTTCCTCCCACTTCGGTTCTGCCAGGTGCGCTAAAAAGCTCAAATTCGCTTTCATAAGAGAAAAAATCTTTAAAACCTTTTTTTAGATTTTCATACCTTTCTCTTTGCAGCTCGATTTCACCCTCGTAAAGTTCGTCAAAATTAATTTTCATTGTTATTTCCTCCGTTTTTTATCATATTTAATAGGTCTTCTTCACCTATAATATTTATCCCTAAGCCTTCAGCCTTTACTAGCTTGCTGCCTGCCTCTTCTCCTGCAAGGAGATAACTTGTCTTTTTCGATACCGAAGAGCTTACCTTGCCCCCGTTTTGTTCAATCAGCAGTGCAGCCTCTTTTCTCCCCATATTAGGTAGAGTCCCTGTGATTACAAAGGTAAGGCCCATGAATTTTTCACCCTGTGACAGCTCTTCACTTATCATATTCACAGAAAGCTCTTTCAAGTGAGTTACAAGAGCCCTCGTGGACTCTCTTTCGAAAAACTCATAAACAGATTTCGCCATTACTGCACCGAAGCCGTCTATGCTTTCCATCTCCTCTACACTGGCGTTTTCTATTTCATCTATATTTTTATACTTTCCACACAAAAGTTTTGCCGCTTTTTGGCCTATATGTGAAATACCAAGCGCAAAAATTAGCCTATGCAGTGGATTTTGTTTTGATTTTTCTATATTTGCAATAAGTTTGTCCGCACTTTTTTCGGCAAACCTTTCAAGCTTCATCAACTGCTCTTTTTCAAGAGCGTAAATATCTGCTATAGTGCTAATAAGATTTCCCTCTAAAAGCTGTGTTAAAATCGCAGGCCCTAAGCCCTCTATATCCATTGCATCTCTTGTTGCAAAATGTATTAGATTTCTTAAAAGCTGTGCTGGACAGTCGGGATTTACACATTTTATCGCTGCTTCGTCCTCGTCTCTCACTGTCTTTTCACCACATGACGGACAAATTTGTGGTATGAAGTATGGCTCGGAGTTTTCTGGGTTAGAAATCACTGCACATACCTCAGGTATAATCTCTCCAGCTTTTCTAATTATAACTTTAGAGCCAATTCTAATGTCCTTTTCGCTTATAAAATCTTGATTGTGCAGTGTCGCCCTCGATACCGTTGTACCTGCTAAAAACACAGGCTCAAAGTTTCCTGTCGGGGTTAAAACACCCGTTCTACCTACATTTATCTCCACGGAGTTTAAGATAGTTTCTTTCTCCTCAGGAGGATATTTATAGGCCTCTGCCCAGCGCGGGAATTTTGCAGTAGCTCCCAAAATTTCCCTTTGCGAAAAATCGTCAACCTTCACAACTGCACCGTCTATGGTAAAATCAAATTCTCCCCTTTTATTGCCTATATCATCAATTCCTTTAATGATAGTCTCAATATCTTCTGACACTGCAAAAATTTTTGATACGGGGAACCCACATTCACTCAAAAAATCTAAAGACTCTATGTGATTGCTAAAACTCCTGCCTTGTACACTCTGAATATTAAACGCCATAATGCTAAGTTTTCTTTTTGCTGCAATTTTAGGGTCTTTTTGCCTTAAAGAGCCAGCCGCCGCATTTCTTGGGTTTTTAAATGGCTTTTCTTCGTTTAACTCCTGTATTTCGAGCAAGGACTCAAACGAAGAATTTGTCATATAAACTTCAGCCCTTACCTCTAAATAAGGAATATCAAAAGGCAAAACTTTAGGCAACGACTTTATGGTTCTTATGTTTTCTGTAACATCTTCGCCGCTTGTGCCGTCTCCTCTTGTAGAGCCCCTGACAAATCTGCCATTTTCATACTCAACTGCTACAGAAAGCCCGTCGTATTTTGCCTCTAGCACATACTTTGGCTTTTGAATTACGCCTCTCACTTTTCTGTCAAAGTCTCTCAGCTCATCGTCAGAAAAAGCATCATGTAGACTGAGCATAGGAACAGAGTGCACTACGGTTTCAAAATTATTAAAAATATCCCCACCGACTTTTGCCGTGGGTGAATTTTTGTCTTTAAATTGCGGATACTCGTCTTCAAGCATTTCAAGTTCTCTATACATTTTGTCGTACTCAAAGTCGCTAATCTCGGTTTTATCTTGGGTGTAGTACTTTGCATTGTGATAACTTATGGTCTCACGCAGTTTATCTATCTTAATTTTAATTTCATCCATCTTTTTTTCCTTTATGTCGTGCCGATTAGAGGCACTTCTCCAAGTATTAAAAATTCGCTTAAAACATAGTCGCTCTCATAGTAAAAACAGCCGTCATAACTAAGTGAATTTGAGTAAATTTCTGTATTTACCGTCATGGTAATTCGGTATTTGCTCTGATTTACCCCAGCTGATACTATTTCGCTTTCTATGCTTATATCGGCACTGCCGTTAAAATACAACTTGATAGGAATTTTAAAGCCCCTGCCGTTTAAAAAAGTGTTGTCAAATAAATTTCCTATTGGTATATATGTATTGTGTCCACCGTTTAAATTATTATTAATATCACTTAAAATGCTACTTTTTAGCACATTAATCTCTTTTGCATTTTGGTCTATCAAAGCCGTTTCGCTTGAATTTTTATAGACTATGTCACTAATCATGGAAATATTTTCGCTATTTTCCATGACAGCGTTGCTTATGACCTGTGCACAAAAGTTTTGCGCTACTGTCTCGACAACACTTAGCGGTAGCATTTTCACTCTGCTGTCTATAAAATTACAGAACAAAATAAAGGTCGTAAAGAAGAACAAAACTCGCCAAATTGGTTTTAACTTCCTTTTTTGTGATCTTTTGCGCCTTAACCGTAACATAGTATAAACACCTCCGTTTATACTATGTTATGACTTCCAGCTCGTCTGTGTTATAAAAATTCTTTTAAACGTCTGCTAAGCTGTGCTATGGGCAGTCCTACTACATTGTAATAGTCACCAAAAATCTCTTTCACAAGCAAGGCTCCCCTACCCTCTTGAAGCGCATAAGAACCAGCCTTGTCCATATAGTTTTCATTTTTGAGATAATCTAATATATCCTCGTCAGTTAAATCATAAAACTGAACTTTTGTGATGGCTAAAAAACTTTCTTCCTTTTGTGATGACTTAATGCACACGCCTGTCACGACCTCATGCACCTTTCCAGACAAGGTTTTCAGCATATTAATAGCGTCTTGCATGTCTTTTGGCTTGCCAAAAATTTCACCATCAAGGCACACCAAAGTGTCGGCAGTTATTGCCACTTCATCCTCTGAAATATCAATAGCTTTCGATTTTTTCGCCGAGAGTCTTAGCGCCGTGGTTTTGACATCTTCGCCTGCAATAAGGCTTTCGTCCACCTCGGGAACTCTTATCTCAAAACTCATTCCAATTTGATTTAAGAGCTCTTTTCTTCGAGGAGACGATGAGCCTAGTATAATTTTTCTCATTTTACTCCATACCATTCGGATTTTTTTGTTGCCAGTTTAGCGAATCTTTGCACATATCATCAAGATTTTTTGTAGCTACCCATCCAAGTTCTTCCTGTGCTTTCTTGGAATCTGCATAGCACATTGCTATATCGCCAGCTCTTCTGTCAGCAAATTTATGCGGTACTTCTTTGCCTAGCGCTTTTTCAAAGGCTTTTACTAAATCTAAAACAGAAGTTCCAACTCCAGTTCCAAGATTATAAACTTTAAGCCCACAATTTTCCTCTTTAAATTTTTCAAGCGCCATAACATGACCATTTGCAAGGTCTACAACATGTATATAATCTCTCACGCCTGTGCCGTCTTTTGTATCGTAGTCGTTGCCGAAAATATTAAGGCAAGGCAGTTTCCCTGCTATCACTTGGGTAATATATGGCACTACATTGTTTGGAATTCCTTTTGGATCTTCGCCTAGCATTCCACTTTCATGAGCGCCAACAGGATTAAAATATCTTAAAAGTATTGGATTAAACTTTTTGTCTGTATATGCTATATCTGTGAGTATTCTCTCTATAAATAGTTTTGTCGTGCCATATGGATTTGTTGTAGAAAGCGGGAAATCTTCAGTGATAGGCACAGTTTTAGGATCTCCATACACTGTTGCAGATGAGCTAAATATTATATTTTTAACGTCAAATTCGTTCATAATATTTACTAGCGCAAATGTAGATGTAAGGTTATTATCATAATATCTTAGTGGAATTTTAACAGACTCACCGACTGCTTTTAAACCTGCAAAATGAATTACAGCGTCAATTTTATGTTCTTTAAAAACCTCTCTCAGCGCATTTTCATCGCAAACATCAATTTTATAAAAATCTAGCTCTTTGCCTGTAATCTCTTTAACTCTTTTTACTGCCTCTTCTTTGCTGTTGCATAAATTATCGACAATTACAACTTCATGCCCTTTTTCAAGAAGCAAAACACTTGTATGAGTACCGATATATCCTGCTCCACCTGTGACCAAAACTTTCATAGAAATACCCTCTTTCTTTTTTTCTTAGTTTCCTTTTAAATTTTACCACAAAGACATTATAAAAACAATATTTTTCACCGATTTAAAGTATTATTTTTTAATTTAAGGCACATACTTAAACTATAGAAATTTATAAAGAAACGGAGTAATAAACAATGACGAGGAAAACCTTTCTAAGTTTTACAAAACTAAGCATTATCTTTTTATGTGGTGCCACAATTTATCCTCTTATGGAAATTTCTTGGCGTGGATTTAGCCATGTCTCTATGGCAATTGCTGGAGGTATTTGCCTTTTACTTATCAATGCAGTTTGTTGTGTAAAGCTCAAAAATAGTATACTTATAACAAAATGCTTTTTGGGTTCACTGATTATAACAGTAGTAGAGTTTATCGTAGGAATTATTGTCAATGAAATGTTAATGCTTAGAATTTGGGACTACTCATATCTACCGTTTAATTTCATGGGTCAAATCGCCCTGCCCTTTTCACTTCTATGGTTTTTTATAACAATACCCGCGGTTTTTCTTTGTGGATTTATTTCTATGGCTGTGGATAAACTTAACAAATCACCTGTTAAAACTAATTTTGATGTGTAGAAGTTTTAGAAAACTTTTTTTCGTGCAAAAAGTTTTCTCTTTTTTAGCTCTGCTAAAAAATTCACTTTCAAAAATGCGTTTCTAAGGATAAGATTTCGTTTTCTGCGGAAAACGCCTTAGGGCTCTGCCCTAAGTACCCGAAATTTTTTGAAAAAAATTTAGTAAAACTTTTAATCAAAAATCCGAAGGATTTCACCGAAACTCTTCACTTTTCACTCTTCACTTTTCACTAACAAAAAAGAGGGCTTTCGCCCTCTTCTTTTTATTGATATGAACTTATACACGATGGATAAATAAATCCATATGTGTTATTTTTGTAGTTTGCATTGCTTGGGCTTGCTTGAGCGTAGTCGCCGTATAAGAATACTTTCGCCTCGGCAAGTCTTCTGTATACAAGTCCTGGAACACAACTGCCGCCGGCGTTATGCCATTCTAGAAGTCTAAATGCAAATGATGCATCGTCGACATATCTCATGTCTTTTTCGCCACTTGCATAGTTTGTAAGGCTAACATAGCCTGTACGCACCCATGCTGTTCCACTAAATGCAGTGCTTGTAACTTGATACCAATGCTCTGTTTTATCTGCATTTGTATAATATCCAACAACCGTTACACTGCCACCTTGTGATAAGGATTTTACCGCAGTAGAAGAAGTCGTATGGCTTGAATAAGCCGTTGTTGGTCTTGTTATAGTCGCCGCTTGAGGATTTGAGCTGCTTGGTGCAATCGCCTCATAGTTCACTGCATTTAGCAGTATGCTCTTTACATAGGTATCATCTGTCCAACCTGTTCCTACATTGTAAGTAAAGCTTACTAGTGCATCAAACTGTGCTTGATTTATAAGCAATTTATTGCTTGCCACCATTTTGTTTATAGCAGAAGAATAACCGCCTGCATTTACAAGTGCCCTAAACTGAGCCACACCCTCTGTTGTTGTTAAATTGTTGTAGAAAGTCTCATTTGGATTTATAACATCACCATAACCTACAGTAGGTATGTTGTTTGCTAAAGTATCTAGGTAAACCGTTGGCACAAAGCCCTCAAAGCTTCCTATAATGCTTAGCATATCATCACTTACTCTTCTTTCCTGTGATGTGTAACCAGAACTTGACGCGCTTGAACTTACAAGTACTGTGAATTCTATGTAATCTGATGCATCACCCTGTGAATAAGCTCTTATCGTATGTGTTCCCTCTGTGAGTGTTATAGGAGCCGACCAGATTTTCGCTTCGTTTGTTCCATAGGTATTACTTGTTGCTGTTTCTGTTTTTGTGTTCGTCGCAGCTACTGTAGTACCCGATGTAAGTGCAAAGTTTACCGAAGTTTTTGATGTATCGGTAACTGCTATTAGGTTAAACTCTACACCTGCAGTTGGTGTATTTGTCTCGGAATACGCAACTCTTACAGCATCTGCCTCGCCTACTGTTATAGTATAAGAAGCACTTTTTCCAGTGTATTTATCTGTTGCAGTTATCGTAGTCTTGCCTTCAGCAACGCCGTAGATAAATCCATTAGCAACTGTCGCTATTGACGTATCGCTTGAAGACCACTCTAATATGTTGCCATTGCTGTTTGTGCCTTTAACATATATTGACTTGTACTGTGGCACTGTTCCACTTGATGCAGAAAGCGTTATTGTACCCACTGTTGTACTTGGTGTATATACACTTACATAGTTTGCATGAACATAACCCTGTGTTCCGTCACTAGTTTGAACCTTGTACCAAGAATCACTTGTTTTTTCAAGTTGAGTTAAAATTTCAGCACTCTCTAAAACCCTTAGAATCTCATAAGAAGTATCAGGTCCGCTTCTCATATTTAGCCCACTTGTTGCAGTTACTTTTAGATATGTACCCGACGGTGTAGTTGTTCCGGTGTCAGGTGTTGTAGAAGTAGACTTTGGCGCCAAGAAGTTTTTATGCATATACCCTTCTGTGCCATCTGCAATTTTCACGTGATAGTAATTTCCGCCTGTATTCTCATTTAATACTGTTACACTTGAACCTGCGCTTACAACTTTTACTATGGAATGGTCAATACTTGCACCACTTCTCATATTAACTGTCGCAGTAGTCACTGCCTCGTAAGTACCTGTCGACGGAGTTGTGGTTGGCACAGGTGTTGGAGCCGGTGTCGGAACTGGTGCTGGCGTAGCCGTTGGTGCTGGTGTTGCTGTTGGCGCAGGCGTTGCCACACTTGTTTCTTTTAAGAAGTTTTTATGCATATAACCACTGCTTCCGCTCGGAAGAGTTACATGGTAATAAGTTCCGTTTGATGTATCAGTTACAGTTACTGCTGTTCCAGTTGCAACTGACATTATAATCCCGTAAGAAGTCGAAGGTCCTGACCTTAAATTAACATAGTTAGTAGTTACAGCCGAATATCCCGAGCCAGTCGATGGAGTGCTTGGCACTGAAGAAGTCGATTGAAGATAATTTGAATGCATATAGCCTGTACTTCCCGATGGAAGAGAAACTTTATAATAAGTTCCTGTTGTATTGTCTAAAACAGTAACCGCTGTGTTTGGTGCTATTGAAGCAATTAAATTTCCGCTTATTGAGGCAGAATCTCTTAGATTAACATAGTTTGTTGTAACCGCCGAGTAACCTGTACTTGTAGACGGAGGTGTTGTAGTGCTTCCAGATGAACCCGACATACTTATAAAGTTAGAATGCAGATAACCTGTGACACCGCTTGCCACTTGCACTTTATAATATGTACCGCTTGACGTGTCAAGCACTGTTATAGCACTTCCGCCCGCAACGCTCATGATAAGTTTACCACTTACACTAGCTGAGTCTCTAAGATTTGCCGCGTAAGTAGTTGTTGCACTCACACCACTGCCTGATGATGTAGTAACAGCAATATAGTTTGCACTCATATATCCCGATTTACCGTCGGCAAAGCTGACTTTAAACCAAGATGCATTTGAGGTGTCGTCTATATTTAAAGCACTACCCTTTGTTATGACGTCAATCACTGCATGAGATGTGCTAGGCCCCTCCCTCAAGTTTACATTTGCCGTAGTGACACCAGTGCTTGCCTGAGCCTGAACTGGCATTATTGGCAAAACAGAAATAATCATTAGCAACGACAGCAGTATAGAAGCAAATTTTATGGCTGTATTACTTTTTTTCGCGTTAGTTTTCATAATTCCTCCGTGTTTTAAAAAGTTTAGGCTTTAAAGTTTTTAAAATTCTGTGTCACTCATTATACACTATAATTTTAAATATTTCAAGTCTGTAACCATTTTTATTTTATTTTTTTATATTTTCTTTTAAATTCTTTGTAAAAGACTTTGTTTTAAAGTAAATTATGTGTTATACTATTTAGTACTTTAAAAATTCTTGGAGGATAAATTATGCAATTTAGTCTTAACATGGGTGGTTGGTCGTCTGTCTTTGCCGTGCCTACTTCACTTGTTGATAAACATATAAAACTTGCTGGCGAAAATGAGATAAAAGTCCTACTTTGGCTACTAAGACACGGTGGACTTTCTGCCTCTCAAAAAACAATAGCGGAAAAACTTTCCATTGACAAGGACATGGTAGAAGACGCAGTCGACTACTGGGTACAGTGTGGTCTTATTGTATCACAAAACGGAAAGTTACAACAATGTAACGAAAGTATCAAACCCGTCACAAAAACCGAACCGAAACCACAAGATGTAGTAGAAAAACCCGATATTACATCTAAACGAATGTTAAGGCCAAATTCACAACAAGTGGCACAACGACTGCTCGAAAACAGCTCTCTTTCTGAGCTTTTACATTCTACTGAGAGCATTTTAGGCAGATCTTTATCCCCTGCGCTCTCCGCTGTTTTAATAAACGCACACGACGACTATGGACTTCCGGCAGAAGTAATTTTAATGATGATGACGTACTGCAAGAGTATACATAAAACCACAACTCCCTATATAGAAAGTCTGACAAAAAACTGGGCAAACGAGGGTGTTTTTTCTTTAGAGCTTGCAGAACATAAGATACACGAGCTAAACACACGCGTTCAGTGTTGGAAAAAATTCTCTGCAATAATCGAGCTTCCCCATCGTGCGCCAAGCAAAAATGAGCTAGAAGCAACTGTGCGTTGGTTTGATGAGATGTATATTTCCCAGGAATTAATCCAAGAGGCATATAATAGATGCATCGACAAAATTGGGAAATACAACATTAAATATATGAATGCGATAATAGAGAGCTGGCACACAGCAAAAATTGCCACTCTTAAAGATTTACAAGACTTAGAAGCCAAAAACACTACTTCTATAAGCGAAAGCAAGACTACTTATGATATAAGTGATTTTGATAAACTTGATTTATTTAATAATAACGGAGAATGACTATTATGTATAAAAAAGATGTCTACGAAAAAGCTAGCGCTGTACTTTTAAAGAGACAAAGCGATGCGGTAGAGCGTGCTGAAGAGCAAAAAGAAAAATTTTACACCATTTGCCCACAAGCTAGAGATTTAGAATTTGAATTAAAGTCAACTTACAGCAAAATTGCAGTAGCAGTAATGCGTGGAGGAAATGTCAAAGAAGAACTCCAAAAACTTAGAGACAAAAATCTTCAAACACAAACCTCATATAATTTACTTTTAGCTCAATTTGGTCTTGTAAAAGAAGATGTATCACCAAAATTCGTGTGCAGTAAATGCGATGACAAGGGAAATATAGATGGCAGAATGTGCATATGCCATAGAGAACTTTTGACACAAATAGCCTATGATGAGCTTAATCGTAACACTCCGCTTGACGAATGTGGATTTGAAAAATTTTCGACCGAATATTATAAAAATATCCCTGCCGAGCAGGCAAGGAAAATGGTAAACATATTAAACTATTGCAAAACTTACGCACAGAACTTTTCTACCTCCTCTCCCTCACTTTTATTTCAAGGAGGCACAGGGCTTGGAAAAACTCATTTGTCCCTCTCTATCGCAAAAGAGGTTATCGGCAAGGGTTTTGGTGTAATTTACGGCTCTGTTCAAAATTTTGCCGTAGCTATTGAAAAAGAAAGATTTGAACAAAGTGACGAAAACGACACAAACAATATGCTTTGCTCTTGCGATTTACTTATTTTAGATGATTTGGGCACTGAATTTAGCTCCTCATACACGATTTCTGTAATTTACAACATCATAAACACAAGAATTATGAAAAAACTGCCCACATTAATTAGTACTAATCTAAGTGCCCCAGAACTTGAAAAAAGATATAGCGAAAGACTTATTTCAAGACTTTTTGGTAGCTATAATCTTTTAGGTTTTGTCGGCCAAGATATAAGGACTTTCAAAAAGAGAATGTAATTACAGCTCTGTAATAATTATGTAAACCTAAACTTTATTATGCTTTTGTAAAATCATACGGCTTTACATTAAAAAAATTCATATTTAAAGTCAAATTTTAACTGTGTTTTAATAGTCAACATTCAAATGTTGAAAACTCTGTTGAAATTGTTTAAAGTTATGTTAACCCTTGTAAGCTGCATGAAAAATATACATTAAAAATACGTTAAAAAGCACAAAAGATGAGATTTTTTTAATTAATAGTGAATAAGTTCACGCCTTTTATTTTTCTGAAAACTATAAAAAAACTTTTTTTCTTTCAAAAAGTTTTCTCTTTTGCACTTTGTGCAAAATTCACTTTCAAAAATGCGCTTCTCATGATAAGATTTCGCTTTTTGCGAAAAGCGACTTAGGGCTCTGCCCTAAGCACCCGAAATTTTTTGAAAAAAATTTAGTAAAACTTTTAATCAAAAAATCCGTAGGATTTTCGCCTTCACTTTTCACTCAACTTAAATAATTTTTCCGCATTTTTATAATATATCATTTCTTTCTCATCAATCGATAAATCTAAGCTATCTATTAGCTCTTTTTCTCGCTCTATCGTGCTCCACGGTAGGTCTGTGCCGAATAAAATTTTAGAAACGCCATGTGCTCTGATTATTTTTTCTGCCATTTCTTTGCTTAAAAACTCACTGCACATCGCCGTGTCAAAATATACATTTGAAAGCCCTACAAGATGTTCTAGCACTTCCGCACTCATATTCATTCCACCCATATGCGCGGCGATTATTTTTAAATTAGGAAATTTTGTCGCCACTTTTTTTATGTCCTTTGGGTGCGAATGCACTATATTTGGTGAGTATGGGTCGCGTCCTGCATGAAAAGTTATAATAAGTCCTAACTTTTCGCAAGTTTTATACACCTCGTCCATTCTTTCGTCGTCAACAAAATAGTCTTGGTAATCTGGATGAAGCTTTATCCCCTTAATTCCTGCCTCATAAAGCCTTAAAAGCTCTTCGACCGCATTATCCGATTGATGATTTACCGAGCCAAAATTAAGTATATTTTCACATTGAGAGCTTATTGCAAAATCGTTAACAGCACTTTGTTGTGTGGGATTTGTTGCAATATGCAAAGCTAGAAATTTCCTACATCCACTGTCTTTTTGAAACTTTACTGTCCCCTCCAGCGTTCCATCTCCAAAATATTCATGCCCCGAAACTTCAGATAATTTCGGCAACACCTTACCCTTTAATTTATCAGGGAAAAAATGGGTATGCGCATCAAAAATCATAATATCACTCCTTAAAAATCAATATTAAAAAATGGGCTAAACCTTGTTGTGGTTAGCCCATAATTTTTTTTAATTAGTCGCTAGAAAATGGTAGCAACGCTAGGTGACGTGCACGTTTAATTGCAACTGTCAATCCACGTTGGTGATGTGCGCAAGTGCCTGTAACTCTTCTAGGAAGAATTTTTCCTCTTTCAGAGATAAAACGGCGTAGCTTAGCAACATCTTTGTAATCTATATAATCTGCTTTATCAACACAAAAATTACATACTTTTCTGCGACCTTTACGACCGCCCATAGGTCTACGATTGTCTCTATCTTGTCTGTCAGCCATTGTAAAAGCCTCCTTATCTGTAAATTTTTCTTATCGAATTAGAATGGTAAATCTTCGTCTCCGATAAGTTCTTCGAAATCTCCGCTGTTTCCGCTTGAATAAGCCGGAGCGGGTTGACTCATTTGTTGCGGTGCTTGGTTATAAGCACCTTGTGTCATAGATGAAGCGCCACTTTCAGATTTTGAACCTGTAAAGTTAACTTGCTCTGCAACAATTTCAAAAGCTTGACGATTGTTTCCGTTTTTGTCTTGGTAACTACGGGTTTGAATACGTCCGGTTAAGGCAATCATTTGACCCTTTGTAAAATACTTACAAACAAACTCGGCTGTATTTCTCCAAGCTACGACATTAATAAAGTCGGCTTGTCTTTCGCCTGTCTCTTTTGATTGAAACTGTCTGTTAACTGCTACCGAAAAACTAGCAACAGCAGCACCGCTTGGCGTGTGTCTAAGTTCTGGATCAGCTGTAAGACGTCCCATTATTGCAGCTACATTCATAATAACACTCTCTTTCGTAAGGTAGTAAAACTACCGCTGATTTTAAAATTACTCTGCAGTGATAACAGCTTCAGCTACAACTGCATCAACATCAACAACTTTAGCAGCTGTTTTTGCTTTTTTCTTCTCTAAGATTTTTGGATCTTTTTTAAGTGTAAGTGTACGTAAAATACCGTCTGTAATGTGGTATCTTCTCTCAAGCTCAGTGATAAACTCAGCCTCGCTTTTGAAGTTGATTAGTGTGTAGAAGCCTTCTGTTTGCTTGTCTATAAGATAAGCAAGTCTTCTTTTACCCCAATCGTCAACACTTTCAATTGTACCGTTTTCGCTTATCAACGCTTTGAACTTTTCAATGATTGCTGTATTGCCCTCTTCTAAAAGTTTTGTTGAAACAACGATAACAGTCTCATAAGAGTTAATGATTCCTGTCATTGTATCGCACCTCCTTCTGGTCTTTGGCCCTATAATTTATAGAGCAAGGATTATTTTTTATTTAACAGCAAGCCCGTGTTTACACAAGGTCTTACAAATTAACAGATTAATTCTATCATAAATTTTCAAAATGTCAAGGTTTTTAGAGATTTTTAATTAAGTTTTTTAGATAATCTTTAAAATCCCCTGCAATTTCAGGGTGTTTAAGCGCGGTTTCTACAGCAGCCTGCATGATTCCAAGTTTACTTCCCATGTCATATCTTGTTCCATCAAAGTCAAGCGCTATAACGCCATCTCTCTTTGCAAGCTCGCACATGGCATCTGTAAGCTGAATTTCTCCACCTGCGCCAGGCTTTGTATTTTCTAAAATTTCAAATATTTCAGGTGGCATTACACAGCGACCTAAAATAGAGTAGTTTGAAAACTCCTGCCCTGCTTTTGGCTTCTCTATCATGTCTGTACACATAAATTCATTGTCTTTAAGATGTGACACTTTTAGTGAACAGTACTTTTGCACAAGCTCCATAGGCACTTGTTTTACGCCAACTACACCTTTATCATGCTCTTCAAAAGATTTAATAAGTTGCCTACAAGTTGGGTTATCGCCCATTATTACATCGTCGCCGTAAAGTATTGCAAAAGGCTCGTCGCCTACAAAGTTTTTAGCACAAAGCACCGCATGCCCCAAACCTTTTGTTTCTTTTTGACGAATAAATGTGATATTTGCAAGGTTTGCAATCCCTACCATTTCATCATACACATCTTTTTTATCTGGGTTTGCCAGAAGTTTTTCTTCAAGCTCTGGTGAATGGTCAAAGTGGTCTTCAATTACCCCTTTGCCTCTGCTTGTTATAATAAGTATATCAGTAATACCCGATTTTACTGCCTCTTCGACTATATATTGAATTGCAGGCTTATCGACTATTGGTATCATTTCTTTTGGCATAGATTTACTTGCCGGTAAAACTCTCGTGCCAAGCCCTGCTGCGGGAATTACGGCTTTTCTAACTATTTTTTTATTTTCCATTTTATTTCCCTCCTAAATTAATTTAAAGCAATAAAGGTAGATATGTGCATAGGAAGTAACAAACTAGTATGCAGTATGCAATAGAGGTATTAACACCTGATTTTTGTGCTATAACTCTGTCGTATTCTTCTACACTCTTTGTATTTCTCTTCGTCTTTTTAATTGTGCCTATGCAAGACTTCATATAAATCTTATTCCCAATATTTCCCATTATTATCATAATGACAAACATTGCAATACTTAAAAATCCGGGAATTGACATCAGCACCATCTGTGTGCTGTCTGCAAACTGCATTGCGCTAAAAGTGCTTTGAAAAGAACCCGCAGAATTTGGGTCTATTCCAGCTTGCAAATATAAATCATTTAGTGTTGGCAAAAGCAGATAAAGAGTCGTAAAAGTTTGACCTAAGTACATCGCAAACATAGCAATGGTCAAAACAATTCCCGATTTATACTGTTTTCTATAAAGTAGCCAAGCACCTGTAAACAAAAATGCGAATATATTAAACTTGTTTTTCTTTTGCTCCTTGAGTCTTTTAAAAACGGGCATATAATACATGGTGTTTCGCTCTACAAGCTTTGACATTTCGCCATAGCTTATACCGTCTTCTATCATTTCTGTTGCATTTACCCCACCTAAAGGATCAAAGGGATTTACCCCAAAGCCAAATGGCGGAGGTGGATATGCACCTTGATTATTTGTGTTATTGTATGGATTATTGTTTGTATTTGTTTTTTGCTTAACGCTTCCCTCATTTAAAGGAGTTCCGCAACTTACACAATTTTCAGAGCTGTGATAATTTAATATTCCGCAGCTTGAACATTCTTTATCTTTTAGTTCATAAGCAGATCTTGGGTCTGGCTGAGCTTTTGTACTGTCAAAATCGGGTTGCCATGACTCACCGCTTTCGTGTAGCTCTTTGTTTACACATTCGCCCACTTTTTGGTAGCAGTCACGGTGATATGGTGTTCCGCAGATTGGACAAACAACTATATCATCTTCTTCTACAAATTTTTTCTCGCAAACAAGGCAGGTATTACCGCTGTAATCTATCATAAAATTCCCATGTAACGCAACAAATATTGCACCTTTCATAAAGTTTGTTAGAACATATTTTTAAATATTTCTATAAATTTTGATATTATTTTTATATTGTACTTCAATTTATTAAAAAGAGCAAATGAAATTCCAAGAATTTTCATACTGTTAACAATTTTAACTGCTTTACAAGAAAGTAAAAATGCGGTATAATGTTAGCTACGAAAATTATATATTATTATACTGAGAGGTAAAAAAATAAATGCTACAATTTGAAGAACTTGCCAAAACCCTAAAAGTTCAGTCGCAGCAGTTAAGCGAGCTTGGCGATGCACTGGGGCTTGAGCGCATGAGAGAAGAAATAGAAATGCTTGAGCTTAAGGCTGCAGAACCTGGTTTTTGGGACAATATGGACAAGGCACAAGGGATTTTACAAAAAACTGCAACTTTAAAAGGAAAAGACGAGAGATATTTAAGACTTGTCGGAAAAATAGAGGACAGCTTTGCACTTGTTGAAATGGGTGACGAAGCAGAAGATTTAAGCTTAATACCCGAAATTGAAGGCGAAATCGAAGAAATTGGTAACACTATAGAAACCATGAGACTTGAAACGCTTTTAACGGGTGAATACGACAGAAAAAACGCTATCATCACTTTCCACGCAGGCTCAGGCGGTACAGAAGCGCAGGATTGGGCAGAAATGCTGTTTAGAATGTATAACAGATGGGCAGAACGCAAAGGCTTTAAAGTTAAAACTTTAGACTATCTTGACGGAGACGAGGCTGGGCTTAAAAGCGCCTCTATTTTGGTTGAAGGCGAAAATGCCTATGGATTTTTAAAGAGCGAGGCAGGCGTTCACAGGCTTGTTAGGGTCTCTCCTTTTGACTCGGCAGGAAGGCGTCATACTTCTTTCTCATCGCTTGAAGTCATGCCTGAAATAGACGAGGACTTAAATATAGACATAGCTCCCGACGACATTAGAATGGAAGTTTACAGAGCCAGTGGTGCCGGTGGACAAAAAGTTAATAAAACTTCATCTGCTGTAAGACTTATCCATATACCTACAGGTATAGTCGCGTCTTGTCAGGTAGAGCGAAGCCAATTTCAAAACAGAGACACTGCAATGAAAATGCTTATGTCAAAACTTGTGGAAATTAAAGAGCGCGAGCATCTTGATAAAATATCCGACATTAAAGGCGACCAAAAAGAAATCACTTGGGGCAGCCAGATAAGGTCATATGTGTTCATGCCTTACACCATGGCAAAAGACCATAGAACAGGCTTTGAAATGGGAAATATAAACGGAGTTATGGACGGAGACCTAGACGGATTTATAACAGCATATCTTAAAGCAGCTTCACAGGGGAATTTAGAGTCTGTGGATTAGTTTTAATAGCCTAAAAGGCTGTCGTAGTAAAAAATACTGCGACAGCCTTTTTATTTATTTTTTTTCAAAAAAACTCTGTTATTCTCTAAATTATATTTCCACAAAAATTTCCCAAGTTTATATCTGTCTTCCTGTGAAATATTTTGAACGTCACATGAATACGAGGGTTTATTGCCAAAATAAAATGGTTCGATAAGCTTTAAACTTACGCTGAGTTCTGGAAGTGGGGATGAAAAATTCATCTTCATTTCCATTCCCTTATCAAGCTTAATTTTATCCTTTACAAAAGTAGATTTCTCTACACTTCGTTTCATTTTCTCTTCTATGCTGACAGTTTTCCTTTGATTGATTTTAATTTTACTCTCTTCGACAAACTGAAAGTGTAGTCTATCTGGAGTAAGCTCAGTGAGCACAACATCGATAAATTCAGCCTTCCCTTTCACAAAGGGTAGAAACTTTTTAACCTTTGCCAGAGTCGGAATATCAAATAATTTTGCTCCAAAATTAAACCCTCTAGAGTAGCAAAGTTCTGACCCAGGAAAAAGCGTGTCTTTTACAGAGATAATACTCATCAGTTCTTTTCCCGAAAGATACACTTGTCCAACAAAGCTATGCACTTTTTTCCCCTTATGAAGGCGCATAATTTCCATTTGTGTACCCATAGGATAAAGTGGAACAAAACTGCTTGTGAAAGTCACCGCATTTTTTTCCATATCAATAAAGCCTTTGCCAAAAGCTAAGATTTCACCGTCTACCAGTTTTAAATATGCATCAAAATTATTATAGTAAATTTCTGATAACATTTAATTTCTCCCTCTTATTTAAATATTACATCCGCCTGCTTACGTGCCTCTTCATCACTGTCAAATACTTTCTTTTGTAAAACAACTATTTTTCTCCACTTTAAATACATAATAAACTTTATCGCAGCTATTATCACTATTCCAATTCCTAGGAAAATTACACATAATTGAGTATAGGTTAATAGCCCAAATACCATTCCTGCAAGTATACATATAGCTGAAATCAAAACTAAAACAAACATCAATTTCTTATTTCCGACAGTATTATTATTCATCATTTGCACCTCTTAATTTTAATATTTCATTGCTTAAATCACAAAAATTTTGCAGTGTTAACTGCTCTGCTCTAAAATTCACTTTTAAACCGCAATTTTCAAGAGCCTGTGTCAGCATTTGCTTTTGTATCCCCGCCACAGAAGAAACCGAATTCACCAGTGTTTTTCGCCTTTGCGAAAAAGCTGATTTTATAAGTCTAAATAAAAACTTTTCATCCTTTGCATGTACAGGCGGTGTTTGATACACATTAAACGACACCACAGCCGACTCGACTTTCGGTGAAGGCATAAAGCTCCCTTTACTCACCTTAAACAAAATGTCTGGTTCACTAAAATAGCTCACCGCAAAACTTATAGCACCACATTCTCTGCTACCTGTTTTTGCACAAAGCCTGTCTGCCGCCTCTTTTTGAACCATTACAATTATTGATTTTATGGGAAGCTTTTCTTCTAAGAGTTTCATAATGACGGGAGATGTTATGTAGTATGGAAGGTTTGCACACACCACTACTTCCATGCCCTCAAATTCTTCTTCTATAAGTTTTTCAAGGTCAACCTTTAGCACATCAGCATTAATAACTTTGTAGTTATCAAATTCCTTTAGTGTCTCATCAAGTATCGGTAAAAGTTTTGTGTCAAGCTCAATTGCCACTACCTTTTTTGCTCGCTTTGCAAGCTCATAGGTCAAAACGCCTATACCCGTACCTATTTCAATTACGCCGACATTATCAGAGTTTACCGCCTCGTCTGCCATTTTAGGGCAAATTGATGGATTAATTAAGAAATTTTGCCCCAAAGACTTTGAAAAGTTGACACCGTTTTTTGACATCACTTCTTTTATATATGATATATCTGTAAGTTTACTCAAGTTAATTCTCCTACTTTGTAAATTTTGGCATTACCGTCGTCGTACACTAGCTCATAAAGCTCATCAAACGCTACCTGATCTACCACGTACGAATTTTTTTCATACTCACTGACTATTATAAGCTCTATTTCATATTTTTTCAACAAATCTTCATTATTTTTTGGATCTGCATATATTTTTTCTATATCAAATTCTTGTTCAAGATAATCAAGTCCATGAAAATACAAATAATGCTCTGAGCCACACACTATATTTCGACCAGAAAGCGCTGCTACTGCATTATTATGCCTTGTATTTGTCAAAATCACGGCGTCTGCCTCGGTATTTTCCTCAATGAATGCGGTGTACTTTAGCTGACTACTCTCGAACACTATCTGCTCCGACACAAACTCACGTCCTATAGTGAGAAATCCAGAAATTGTGCCGACAAACATAAACACGACAATTACAGCATAGGTAGATATCCTGTATTCTAATTTCTTCGCAAAATCGCAGACAAGATTTACACAGACAGCGCACATAAAAGCAAAAGCTGGATACAAAAGTTTGTTGTTATCATAAGTATTTGGTTGGAACACCATTAGTTCACTCACTATCCAAATAATCACCACAGGCGACAGATAAATCGCCAGTTTATTTTTCAAATAAAATACCGCAGGAATTATAAGTAATGCAACTATCCCCAAATTTTTTATATAAAACCACAGATAATTATCCTGCAAATTTGCCCAGTTAAACAGCCCCCTTACAAAGCTTTCGCCCTGAGCCTGAGAAAATGTCCAAAACAGCAATTGACCAATCGAACCTAAGACAGCAATAACAATAAACAGTCCCCAGTTTTTAATAAAACTAAATCCTTTTTTCTTTATGAGGGCAAGAAGTATTAGAACTCCAGTGCATATGAAGAATGCAATAAACGCTAAGGCAATGATTAAAAACAGACTATCTTCTCTGTCCTCTATCTTGGTAAAGACTTGTAATATTGTCATAGCCACAGGAATTACCACAAACGAGCTTTTAATAATGACTGCAAGTAAATTTTCTTTTCTTAGTAAAATAAAAAACTTTGTAAAAAGCCAAGCCACTGAGAAAAACACCATTACTAAAAATGAATGTGTGTGTATCATAACTAGCCCAGCCGTGAAAATTCCACTAACAACAAAGTAAATTTTACTATTATTTTGGACTGCACAGTAAAGCAAATATAGCGTTGGGAAAAGCACCGCCCAGCCAAAAAGAGTTGTCCTTTGGGGAACTAACAAATCGACTATAGGTGTCACCCACCTAATATTTTCTTCAATCAAATTTGTAGGTGTGGTAAAAAAACCTGAAAAAATATTTAGAAAGTTAGCCTCTGCTGTCCAAGCGCCATTCAAAAAATAAACTACACCAAATCCACCGAACAGAAAAAACAAAATCGTTGTTAATGCAGCTTTTGACTTCGAGTTTAAAAATTTCGCAAATAAGATAAAAAAACCGGACATAGCCTGAGCTCCTGCAAACAGCATAGGAAGTATATATGCAAATCTGAGTGACGCTCCAAAAATATAGAGCGATGAAGATATGCTGTCTGATAAAAAAGGATAGCTTAGTAAATTCCCCGGTAAAATCGAATACTCCGGCGGAAAGCTCCCTTGCTGTGCAATGCTTGTAATAAAGCCCAAATGCATACTCATGTCGCCATATGTGGACTGAGACGAAAACACATGCCCATTTGAAATCGTAAAGCTGTTAAAAGTCAAAAGAGCAAAGCAAAAATACACTAAAATTACCGGAACAAAATAAAGTGCATTTCGCTTTCTAAGTTTAGCAAAAAACACAAGCTTCACCTTAAATTTAATTGAAACTGCTATTGACACTGCGATGCAAAACGCAAGTGCCAATAAATTTGATAATTGATTAAATCCTAATAAGAATGAAAATAAAGTCGGCAACCACTGCAGCATTACAGAGCCAAAAAGGCTTGCAAAAAGTATTTTTTTAAAAAGTGATAAATTTTTAAATACAGCAAAAGACACCAGTAATCCGCAAAGCTGAAAACTCAAAAAGAATACTAATGCTAACAAATTTCCTAAAAAACTTCCGTACATCGCCATAAAAACACTCCTTAAATCTTCTAAAATTTCACATTAAAATTTAAACAGTTCAAATTTTCTAACAATAGGCAAAACCTTTGCCCTCTCTTTTGTAGAGCTAATTATTCCGTCGACTAAAAATGTAGCTATTAAAATGTAAAAAAAAGCATATACTACATTTATAACAACCAAAACTCCCGTAAACATGGGTGCCACGAAAATGAATCTAAACAAAAGCTGCGAAAAAAATGCTACAATTAGAAGCAGAGAAAGCGGTATGCCTTGATTAAGACTAAATCGCACAAATTTTGATGTTCTTCTAAAAAGTATCGGCACAATAAAAAGCAGCGGAATATAAGATAGCACTGCAAAAATTCGATTATTTTTAATATCTTCTTTTTCAAATTTATCGCTAATATCCATAAAAATCTCCATAAAATAAAAATTCTCAACTGTATTTGATACAGTTGAGAGTATTTTGGAGCGGGCGACGAGGCTCGAACTCGCTACCTCCACCTTGGCAAGGTGGCGCTCTACCAGATGAGCTACGCCCGCA
>CAYJIA010000006.1:0-72521 GCA_964370115.1 uncultured Eubacteriales bacterium | reverse complement strand
TAACAAGGTAGCCGTATCGGAAGGTGCGGCTGGATCACCTCCTTTCTATGGAGAACTAGCCTAAACTGAGGTTTAGAGCTTAACATCCAAGGTCAGGATTACGAAGTCCTGTCTAATCGTTGTTTAATTTTGAGGGTCTTTAAAAGACTAAAGGCTAATGACTAAAAGTTAAAGGCTGGAAGTTAAAGAAACTCAAGGAGAGGGAGAAAAGTGAGTTAATCACTATTCACTACTCACTCATAATTATGGGGGTGTAGCTCAGCTGGGAGAGCACCTGCTTTGCAAGCAGGGGGTCATCGGTTCGATCCCGTTCATCTCCACCACTACTAAGGTAAAACTTAGTAAAAAGGGTTAAAGAATTTGACCCCGACAATCTAATAGATATGGGCTCATAGCTCAGCTGGTTAGAGCACACGCCTGATAAGCGTGAGGTCGGTGGTTCGAGTCCACTTGAGCCCACCACATTATTAACAATAGTTAATAATAAAGTGTACCTTGAAAACTGAATAAAGACGAAAAAACAAAAAGCAGATAAAAATGCGAGAAAAACTGTTATTTATTTAATTAATTATTTATAGAAATTGGTCTAAAAACAACTAGTTAAAGGTAAAATAACTGCAATTTCAAAAAGGTAGCAAAAAAAGGAAAAAGCTTAAACTCTGTAAAGAGATTAACTTAACTAATTTAAACATAAAACTCAAACCGAAGGAAGAGATTCCAAAAAAATATGGTCAAGCTACAAAGAGCGCAAGGGGAATGCCTTGGCACTGGGAGCCGATGAAGGACGCGACTAACTGCGAAAAGCCACGGGGAGCCGTAAGTGGGCATCGATCCGTGGATATCCGAATGGAGCAATCCGGCTAGAGTCATGTCTAGTCATCATACACTGAATACATAGGTGTATGAGGGAAACCGCCTGAACTGAAACATCTAAGTAGGGCGAGGAAAAGAAATCAACCGAGATTCCGTAAGTAGTGGCGAGCGAAAGCGGAAGAGGCCAAACCAAGAGTAGTAATACTTTTGGGGTTAGGACAGCAATGTGTATCTATAATTATAGTTGAATGGCGTGGGAAAGCCAACCGAAGAGTGTGAGAGTCACGTAAACGAAATGAGAGTAGAGCTAGCTGTATCCAGAGTACCGCCGGACACGTGAAACCCGGTGGGAATATGGGGGGACCACCCTCCAAGCCTAAATACTACCCAGTGACCGATAGTGTATAGTACTGTGAAGGAAAGGTGAAAAGAACCCCGGGAGGGGAGTGAAATAGAACCTGAAACCTTGTGCTTACAAGCACCGAGAGCCCGTCAACGGGTGATCGGGTACCTTTTGTAGAATGGTCCGGCGAGTGAGTGTTGCTGGCAAGGTTAAGGACTTTAAGGTCTGAAGCCGAAGCGAAAGCGAGTCTTAATAGGGCGCGTAAAGTCAGTAGCATTCGACCCGAAACCGGGTGACCTACCCATGTCCAGGTTGAAGTGGAGGTAAAACTCCATGGAGGACCGAACCGACTCCCGTTGAAATGGTAGCGGATGAGGTGTGGGTAGCGGAGAAATTCCAATCGAACCCGGAGATAGCTGGTTCTCTCCGAAATAGTTTTAGGACTAGCCTGATGATAGATTGCTGGAGGTAAAGCACTGAATGAGCTAGGGGGCGAGAGCTTACTGAACTCTATCAAACTAAGAATGCCAGACAATTGTTTCATTGGAGTCAGACAGTGGGAGATAAGTTTCATTGTCGAAAGGGAAACAGCCCAGACCTACAGCTAAGGTCCCAAAGTATATTTAAGTGGAAAAGGATGTGGGGTTGCGTAGACAACCAGGATGTTGGCTTAGAAGCAGCCATTCATTGAAAGAGTGCGTAATAGCTCACTGGTCGAGTGATCCTGCGCCGAAAATTCAACGGGGCTAAAATATACACCGAAGCTTAGGATGCAGTAATGCATGGTAGGAGAGCGTCGTATGAGGGGAGAAGTCGTAACGTAAGTGACGGTGGACTTCATACGAGTGAGAATGCCGGAATGAGTAGCGAGAAATATGTGAGAATCATATTGGCCGAAAGTCTAAGGTTTTTGGAGGAAGGTTCGTCCGCTCCAAGTTAGTCGGGAGCTAAGGCGAGGCCGAAAGGCGTAGTCGATGCACACACGGTGGAAATTCCGTGACCGCCGAAAGATTTAAGTAAGAGGACACCTTGAAAGCGTTTGACCCCGGCGATGGTCGCCCGGGGCGTAAGGGACCGAAAATAAGTAGGGAAGCAAGCGTGGACGAGGGCGAGAAAAGTCTTATGTATATCTAAGGCGCCCGTACCGCAAACCGACACAGGTAGATAGGAAGAGAATTCTAAGGCCAACGGGAGAAAGGTAGTTAAGGAACTCGGCAAATTGACCCCGTAACTTAGGGAAAAGGGGTGCCTCAGCAATGAGGCCGCAGAGAATAGGCCCAGGCGACTGTTTATCAAAAACACAGGTCTCTGCCAAATCGAAAGATGAAGTATAGGGGCTGACACCTGCCCGGTGCCGGAAGGTTAAGAGGAGATGTGAGAGCATTGAATCGAAGCCCCGGTAAACGGCGGCCGTAACTATAACGGTCCTAAGGTAGCGAAATTCCTTGTCGGGTAAGTTCCGACCCGCACGAATGGTGTAACGATCTGGGCACTGTCTCAACTACCTGCCCGGCGAAATTGTAGTACCGGTGAAGATGCCGGTTACCTGCGACAAGACGGAAAGACCCCATGGAGCTTTACTGTAGCTTAATATTGGGTTTTGATAATTTATGTATAGGATAGGCGGGAGACTAGGAAATACGTGCGCCAGCATGTATGGAGTCGACGTTGGAATACCGCTCTTAAATTGTTGAAATTCTAACCTGCGGCCGTGAATCCGGTCGGGGGACATTGTTAGGTGGGCAGTTTGACTGGGGCGGTCGCCTCCTAAAAGGTATCGGAGGCGCTCAAAGGTTGGCTCAGTACGGATGGAAACCGTACATAGAGTGTAAACGCATAAGCCAGCCTAACTGTGAGGATGACGGTCCGAGCAGTAACGAAAGTTGGAGTTAGTGATCCGGCGGTATGAGAGTGGAATTGCCGTCGCTCAACGGATAAAAGTTACCCTGGGGATAACAGGCTGATCTCCCCCAAGAGTCCACATCGACGGGGAGGTTTGGCACCTCGATGTCGGCTCGTCACATCCTGGGGCTGTATTCGGTCCCAAGGGTTCGGCTGTTCGCCGATTAAAGTGGCACGCGAGCTGGGTTCAGAACGTCGTGAGACAGTTCGGTCCCTATCTGTCGTGGGCGTAGGATATTTGAGGAGAGCTGTCCTTAGTACGAGAGGACCGGGATGGACACACCTCTGGCGCACCAGTTGTTCCGCCAGGAGCACAGCTGGGCAACTATGTGTGGAACGGATAAACGCTGAAAGCATCTAAGCGTGAAGCCGACTCCAAGATTAGATATCCCATGGATTAATCCAGTAAGACCCCTTGTAGACTACAAGGTTGATAGGCTGCGTGTGTAAGTACGGTAACGTATTCAGCTTGGCAGTACTAATAGGTCGAGGGCTTGACCATATTTTATATGGTTTGAGTCTACCACAAAAAATTACTCACATCATCTACTTTTTATTCGTCCTTTATTCAGTTTTCAGGGTATATCCCTTTTACATAAATCACTAAGATAATTCTTAGTGATTTTTTTCTGCGAAAAATTGTTGTGTTAGAACTATTAATATGATATAATTTAGCAGAAAATATATTAATTATAGGAAGGTGTAAAAATGAAGCAAAAAATTACTAAACCGATTTACTTTTTATTAATTTTATCTATTATTATCAGTTTTTATTCAGTCAGCGCGTATGCACAGGGGAATAGTCAGCTTGAGTCAAAAATGTTTCTTGGAGTTTCGAGTATTGATGTTGCAAACAAAGAGGATATAGAAAGTACAGATAAAATTATATTAGGTACTTATAATTCATATCCTGTTTCGTGGATAATGCTTGATAAGGATACAAATTTAATGCTCTCTCAATATGTTTTAGATGTCTCTGTTTTTAATAATGCTTCATCCCTTTATCCTAATACAATTTTACACAATAAAATGCAATCACTATATAATACTGATTTGAGTTTAGGGGATAGTGAGAAAAACTTGATAGCAAGTACGACACTTTTAGCAAATAGTATGCATGGCGGTGCAGGTGATATAACAGATCAAAAGTTTTATCCGCTGTCAGGATTTGGGCATCATGATAGTGTTCAGTTTTATGTTGACAGTGGCGAGTTTAAAGATTTTGTAGGAGAAGAGAATGATATTTCTAATGCTTATTTAATTGGCACTACTACAGAGCATGATTGGTCATTAAGATCGTCTGATTCAGGACAACTATATTATAATATTTATGCTGGTGGGCATTTTAGTAACCAATATGCAGCAAATGCTCAGTCAGGTGTTCGACCTGCTTTTACTGCGGATTTTTCATCTGTACTTTTCACATCTGCTAGTGAAGGTTCTAAAGTTTCAGAAATTGGGGAAATGGAAAGCATGATGGGAACAGCACCTACCTCTTGGAAATTTACACTGCTCGACAGTAATAGAAATTTTGAAATAATTGACAATCCGATTGTTAATGAAGATACAGTTACTTTTGACTATCAAAATGCAGAAGTAGGACAAAATGATTTTATTTCTGCGATTGTTACTGATGAAAATAGCAATATTTCACATTATATAAAAATAAAAAGTTCGGACGTCGCTAGTGGTAGTGCAAGCTTTACTGTTCCTTATGAGTTTTTAGGAAAAGATATTACTTTTAAGTTTTTTAATGAGCAAATAAATGGTGATAATCAGACAGACTATTCTAGCGATTTGGTTGAGAAAACACTTACTTTTGAGAGTGTTTCTGAAGGCTTATACACAGTTAAGGAAGAGATAAAAAACATTGCTAGTTCAGCAGATATAGAAAATGCAAGTACTGAAAAAGTTACTGAATATATAAATCAAATAGAGACAGTAATTGATAAATTTGAAAGACTAAGTGAAGATGATAAAAACGAAGTATTTAGTAGTGATATTTTAAAGATAGAAAATACTTATAGGGACTTGTATAGCAAAAGTACAGGTAAACTTATGTTGCTTAATTTGCAGTCAAATTTGAAATTAGAAGCAAGCGTGCCAGTGAGTGAAAACCTCGATTATGTTACTCTTTCTGTACGAGATATATCTGATATATCTTCACATATTTCTGAAATTGGCGATAGTCTTACCGGAGATTTAAAGCTAGCTTTTTCATTTGAAGTTGATTTAGTGTCTAGTGGGGAAGAAATTCCTAATTTAAGCCCATACACGCTTATCTTCAAAACATCATTGTCAGAAGGTGAAAAAATTCTAGTTGCGCATAAAAAATCTGACGGAATTTGGGAGTATATTCCTGCTGTAGTTGACGAAAATTCAAATTGCACGATTATTACGAGTAGTTTATCACCATTTATTGGTCTCCAAGGTGTGTCGGTAGTTACACCAACTGCAACACCGACAGCGACGCCAACTTCAGTACCAACTACAACACCAACAGAGTTACCGGAGGTTTCGCCAACGCCAATTCCACAGCCAAGCTCAACTCCTTCAACTGGCGATAATTCAAATATAATTCCAACAATGTTAATATTCACGTTTGTGACAATTTTAATTGTAGCACTTCTAAATTTAAGAAAAAAAATTAAATAATAAGAATAAATTAAGGGCAATCACAGATATTTGATTTAATCTGTGATTGCCCTTTTATTTTTATTTTTTACCAAGTAAAACTACTATAGTATGAGTAGGTATCCATGGCTTGTGATATGACAAAGATTATGAAAATCAGGAAGATTATAGATAAAATTAGTCCGACTAAACCTAAGACAAAAGCTGCGGTTGATTTTGAGTTTGTCAGTCCCATTTTTTTAAAGTCATTCCTTGTTTTAATACCGAAAATTAAAGCCAAAATTGCGCAAGGTATGCCTATGTAAAAAGCAAAGCTAAACACAACTCCGACAATTCCTAGTACTAAACCTGCAATCGACATGCCTTGAGGAGGCTTTGGCATAGGGTACTGTGGGTATTGTTGTGGTGGCATATAGTTTTGTGGTGGGTAGTTTTGGCCGTTATATTGACCATTAGGGTCTTGGTTATTGTAGTTGTTCATTGTAAACTCCTTCTTTGTTTCTATACAGTTATTATACTAATTTTTAGCTAATTTGTAAAGAAGATATGATTAGAAAATAATTTTAGATATATCAATAATTTTTCTTGCAAATTTACTGATTTAGGAGTACACTTTTATATAAGTATTATTTCTTTGGGGGATTTATGAATATTATGATAAAGCCTGCATCTGGGCTTTGCAATTTGAGATGCAAGTATTGTTTCTACCTTGATACTTTGGAAAATAGAGAAGTTAAAAACTATGGATTTATGAGCATTGAAACACTTGAAAATTTGGTGAAAAATGCCACTGATTTTGCAGGTGATATATTAACTATTGCATTTCAAGGAGGAGAGCCGACGCTTGTTGGTTTGGACTTTTACAAAAGCTTTATAGAGTTTTGTAACAAGTACAAAAAGCCGACACAGAAGATTAATTTTGCCATACAGACAAACGGGATAGTCATTGACGATGAGTGGGCTATGTTTTTAAAAGAGAATAATTTTCTTGTTGGGATTTCTCTTGATGGCACTAAGGAAAGTCACGATAATTTTAGAGTTTTTGAGGACGGCAAAGGAACTTATAACGCTGTTTTTAATGCAATAAAGACCCTTGAAAAACATAAGGTTGACTTTAATATTTTAACCGTTGTAAACTCTATTACCGCTAAAAAAATACAAACTATCTATAACTTTTTTAAGAAAAGTGGTTTTGAATATTTACAATTTATACCATGTCTTCAGCCCTTTGGAAAAGAGGGCGAAAAACTACCTTTTACCCTTTTTGCAAAGGACTTTGGTAACTTTCTTTGTAATTTATTTGACCTTTGGCATAGGGATTTTTTAAACGGCACTGCACCACATATAAGGCAGTTTGAAAATTACATTGAAATGCTTTTGGGATATCCTCCTGAGAGTTGCGGCATGAGTGGTGTGTGTTCTATGCAACATATCATAGAGGCTGACGGGCAGTGTTATCCATGTGACTTTTATGTGCTAGACGAGTATAAACTTGGTAATGTAAACGAAGTCGATTTTAATGCAATTAACGATAAAAGAAAAGAGTTGAAGTTTGTAGAAGACTCCATAAAATTTAATGATAAATGCAGGTCTTGTAAGTTCGGTGGAATTTGCAGAGGCGGTTGCAAAAGATACTGTGAGCCGTTTTTGGACGACGGTACGAGAAGTCTTAACTTACTGTGTGAGGGTTACGAAAAGTTTTTCTCGCATAGTTTGAGTAGATTACAACAAACAGCCAAATTAATATCAATGGGAGGAATGAAGCAATGAGCATGTCAAAAGAGCAAATTTTAAGCGAAGTCAAAAGGATAGAAGACTACATAGCAAAGGGGCAGTACAAGGATAACTGGGAAAGTCTTGCGTTTCACAAGGTTCCCGACTGGTACAAAAAATCAAAGTTTGGTATCTTTATTCACTGGGGAGCATACTGCGTCCCTGCCTTTGGTAACGAGTGGTATCCCAGAAATATGTACAAAAAGAATTTGCCGGAGTTTTCGCACCATATAAAAACATATGGAGAGCATAAGGACTTTGGATATCGTGATTTTATACCAATGTTTACGGCTGAAAAATTTGATGCAAAAGAATGGGTGGATTTATTCCACGAAGCGGGAGCGAAATTTGTAATGCCTGTTGCCGAGCATCACGACGGATTTCAAATGTATCACAGTGATATTTCCGAGTGGTGCTCCACAAAAATGGGTCCAAAAAGAGATGTGCTAGGCTTATTAAAGGCAGAAATGGACAAAAAAGGCATGGTGCTCACCGCTTCTACACACAGAATAGAACACTACTGGTTTATGGCTGGAATGAGAGAATTTGAAAGCGATATGACAGCCGAGCCTGAGTATGGCGATTTATACTGGCCGTCGGTAAAAGAACCGTTCCCAGAGGGTGAGACAGAGCAAGTCTCGGGCTTTGAGGTGGACGATTTCTTTATGAAAGACTGGCTTGTTAGGTGCTGTGAACTTGTTGATAAATACAAACCAAAGATAATTTACTTTGACTGGTGGGTACAGGTCGAGAGCATGAAACCTTACCTTAAAAAATTTGCCGCCTATTACTATAACAGAGCGTTAGAATGGGGAGAAGAGGTTTCGATTAACTTTAAGAATGATGCGTTTATGTATCAAAGTGGTATAAGAGACATAGAGAGAGGCCAGCTGACAGATATTTCACCTACATACTGGCAAAATGACACTTCTGTTGCGAAAAACTCTTGGGGCTATACTGTCGGTAACGACTATAAACAGGCTCACGAAATAATTTGCGACTTGGTGGATGTGGTGAGCAAAAACGGCTCTATGCTTTTAAATATTGGCCCCATGGCAGACGGAACTATCCCAGACGAGGACAAGCATATTTTAAAAGAAGTAGGCAAATGGCTAAAAATAAACGGAGAAGGCATTTACGAGACTACCCACTGGAAAAAATACGGCGAAGGGCCAACTATTTTAGAAGAGGGTCATTTTACAGACGTCAACCGCGAGGAGTACAAGGAAGAGGATTTTAGATTTACATTTAAGCCAAACCACTTATACGTGTTTTCCATGCGCTGGCCAAAGAGTGAGGAAGTAAAAATTTACACTTTAGGAAAGAAAAATAAAAAATTTAATGCTATAATTAAAAAAGTCGAGATTTTGGGCGTAGACTCTTGTGAGTACGAACTTTTAGACGACTGCCTAAAAGTATCGGCAAAAGGAATTGAGCAAAAGGCACCAGTTTGTATTAAGATTACAATAGATTAAGGAGATTTATATGTTTATAAACTATGCCCATAGGGGAGCAAGCGAATATCAACCGGAAAATACAAAGGCTTCGTTTGACCTAGGTCTTGCGATGAATGCAAATGGAATTGAGCTAGATGTCAGAAAAAGCAAAGACGGCGTGCTGATGGTGTATCACGATGACAACTTGAAAAAGTGCAAAGTACAGGGAGCTTTAAGCGACTATACTGCTGAAGAGTTAAAAAATATGAAAGTCTGGCTTGATGAAAAAAGTGACTTTATAATCACTTTTGAGGAATTTTTAGAGAGTTATTCCAAGGAAAATGTAGTGTTTGCGGTAGAGCTAAAAGACACTAAAATTGAAAAAGAAACTTTAGAGCTTTGCAAAAAATATGACATTATAGAAAAAACAATTTTTACCTCGTTTGAGTATGAAAATCTAGTCGAGTTAAGAAGACTAGACGAAAACATTAGGCTGGGATATTTAGTTTACGGTGACGAGGATGGGGTGCTAGAAAAGCTTGAAAAAATAAGTGCACATCAAGCCTGCTTAAACGTCGAAACGGCTACAAAAGAGATGGTCGAGCGTTATCACAGTGCAGGGTATGAAACGAGGGCATGGGGAATTTTAGACGAAAGCTTAATGAAAAAGGCGATAGACACAGGTTTTTCAGGAGGAGTGACGGTTAATTTTCCAGATAAATTAAAAGAATACTTAGAAAAAATATAAGATAAAAGGAGTTAGGATAAGATGAGCGATATAATTTGCATGGGAGAGGTACTTATTGATTTTACACCAAATGGGGTGAGCGAGGGCGGCGCGCCACTTTTTGCAAGAAACCCAGGCGGAGCGCCTGCCAACGTGGCAGTTCAGTGCACGAGACTAGGCGTGGATACTGAGTTTTTTGGAAAAGTGGGCAACGATATGTTCGGTCTATTTTTAAAAGACTGCCTAAAGGAAAACGGCGTGGGGGTGGATAATCTTCTTTTAGACGATACTGCAAAAACCAGCCTTGCCTTTGTTGCGCTTTCAGAGACAGGCGACAGGGATTTTAGTTTTTACAGAAATCCTGGTTCCGACACCCAAATTACAAAAGATGAAATAAATAAAGAAGCCTTGAAAAATGCAAAATTATTTTGCTTTGGTTCTTTACTGCTTACAAACAATCCGTCAAAAGAAGCGGTGAATTTTGCCGTTAACTTCGCAAAAGAAAATAATGTTATCACCGCCTACGACCCAAACTGGAGACCTCCACTATGGGAAAGCGAAGAAAAAGGTGTGGCGGAAATGAAGTCTTTAGTTTCTAAATCAGATATTATAAAAGTATCGGACGAAGAAATTATACTAATCACAGGTTGCAAAACCGTAGAAGAGGGTGCGGCGGCACTGCTTGATGAGGGAATAAAAATAGTAATTTGCACCATGGGACCCAAAGGTTGCGAGGTGTTTACAAAAGATTTTTCTATTAAAAAAGCGACTTATGACGTAAAAGTCGTGGACACAACTGGCTCTGGAGACAGCTTTTTCGGCACGTTTTTGGCAAAACTTGTGCTTAGTGGCAAGGGTATAGACGAGCTTTCAAAAGAGGATATAGAGGAATTTGCCGACTGTGCAAACGCCGCAGGCTCTGCTTGTGCCACAAAAAAAGGCGCAATTCCAGCGCTTGTGAATATGAAAGAGATTGAGGAAGTTAGGGCGAAGATTTCGCTAGTGAAGAGTGAAGAGTGAAGAGTTGTGGCGAAAACGCTTTGCGTTTTTTAAATTAAACCACGCCTATTCACTATAACTTATTACTTAAAATCGTGGGCGACGTTTCGTCGTCCGTGAGGAAAAGAGGAAAATATGAAAATTGTTACCATGGGTGAATCCATGACGACTATTGCCCCGAAAGAGCACGGAAAACTGCGCTATGTGAGGGATTTTACATTAAAACTTGCAGGCGCAGAGAGCAACTGTGCCATAGGGCTTAGCAAGCTCGGATTTGACGTTTACTTTGTGTCTAAAGTAGGCGACGACGAGTTTGGCGAGTACATCAGGCGTGAAATTTCCGCCGAGGGAGTAAACACAAAGTACCTTGTGACCGACGAGGAAAACCCGACAGGCCTTATGATTAAGCAAACCAGCCCACAAAACGAGACAAAGGTAAACTATTACAGGGCAGGTTCGGCGGCGTCTACCATGACACCCGACATAGTCCCCGAAGAGCTTTTTTCTGACATAGATTTATTTCACGTATCGGGCATAACTCCTGTTTTGAGTGAAAGCTGTAGAGAGACTGTTTTTCACGCGGTGAAGCTTGCTAAAAAACACGGAGCAAAGGTAAGCTTTGACCCAAATATCAGGCTAAAACTTTGGAAAGACACAGATTTTAGACCTATGATGATAGAGCTTATGTCCATGGCGGATTATGTTCTTACCGGAAAAGACGAGGGCGAAATAATCTTTGGCACATCAAACGAGGACGAGATTATTAAAGAGATTTTTAAATCTGATATGACAAAATACGTGGCGGTTAAAGACGGCGGAAACGGCGTGATTGTTGCAAGCAGAGAAAAGTCTTTGCACATACCTCCATACCCTTGCAACTGTGTCGACACCGTTGGCGCAGGTGACGCATTTGGCTCTGGTTTTATAGCGGCGCTACTCGAGGGAAAATCAGTAGAGGAAGCAGGACATTGGGGTGCGGTGCTTGGTGCAAAAGCCACCGAGACCTTTGGCGACATAGAGGGTTATTTATCTAAAAAAGAACTAAATAACATACTTTCAGGTGAAAAAATAATTTACAGGTGAGGGTAAATTTATGAGGGAAATAGTAGCTAAAAGTCCAATAATTGCAATACTTAGAAACGTGGCGGACGAGGATTTAATGTTTTATGCCAGCGCCTGTGTACAGGGCGGTATTAAGGCATTAGAAATTACGCTTAATTCAGATAATGCATTAAATCAGATAGAGACTTTAAGAAAATATTTCTCAAAAGACATTAAAATAGGTGCTGGCACGGTTCTTAGTGTAGAAAAAGTGAAAGATGCAATAAATTCAGGTGCAGATTTTATTTTGACGCCGAATGTGGACACAGAAGTTTTAGCCTACTGTAAAGAAAATAAAATAAGGCTTTTGCCAGGGGTTATGACGCCAAGCGATGTGGCCACTTGTTTAAAATACGGTTTTGACATAATGAAGCTTTTCCCCGCGGGAGAGCTTTCTTCAAACTGGATAAAGTCGCTAAAAGGACCGTTTGACACGACAGACTATGTCGCAGTTGGTGGAGTAAATCTTGAAAACGCAGATAAATTTATGAAAAACGGATTTAAAGGCCTTGGAATAGGCAGTGCTTTAATTCCAAAAGAGTATATAAAAAACGCAGACAACAAAAAGGCTACAGAACATGTTAAAATGTTTTTTAATAAAATTAAATAAAAATATTAGTTGCGCTACGACCAAGGAAGTATCGCTAAGTAGCAAACATTTTTCTTGACAAATAACCGACTTTGTTGTAAAATATTTAGGTGGTAAAAAACTTATCACCTATTAAGGGCGATTAGCTCAGCTGGCTAGAGCACCTGCTTGACGTGCAGGGGGTCAGCGGTTCAAGTCCGTTATCGCCCACCACTTAATGGATAGCAAGTATCACACTTGTTATCATAAGAAAATGTTTAGGTAAAGTTTAAACACTTTCTTATGATAACCACTAATAGTGGCTACCATAATTATTATAATTAACAACTTGCCGTACTGCGTTCCTTATGTGTTCGTCACATAGTATTTTATCCACACGTTAAGCCAGTGCTTAATCTTCATCATATCTCTACATGGATATATCTTCATACGTATTGTTTACTGCAAGTCTATTGACTTTTCAAAGTACATTCATTCAAACCCGCATAAAAAGAGAGTTTGAACCGTGCGTGCCTGCTAGTTCAAACTCTTGACATATCATTAATTCGTTGGTATAATTAACAACGAAAAATAACCCTATTCAGTCTGAAACGTGTTTACTGCACGACTTCATTTGTTATATAAGAATTGGTAGTTCTTATATAAACTGGATAGGCTTTTATTTTAATTCAAGCTTACCCGATAAATAAATTATACCATAACTAGGTATTAAAGTCAATACTTTTTACATGAAAAATGGGGATATAGACAGGTTTTTTACGTGTAGGCTAATAACACTTTAACTTCTGCTCAAGTTGAGCAGAAGTTATTTTTTTATCTTTGTGCAATTAATTGTAATTGATTTTTCAAGAAATCTATGTCTGCTGTAGCGTATCTTTGGAGCGTGAAAGAAATATTTCTATGACCCATAAGTACAGATAGAGCCTTGTACTCAATTTTATTTTCTACAAGACGAGTAGCAAAACTGTGTCGGCACATATGCGGTGTGAGTTTAATTCCACTGTCCTTACTTACTCTTTCAAATAATCTCTTTAAGGAGCTTTTAGTTGTCGGTCTGCCTTTTGTGTTTGAAAATATAAAATCATGAATTTTACTTTTTTTTGATTTACAATATTGAATGATAAAAACTGCCTCACGACACAGCGGTATGGTGCGCACACCTGCGCTTGTTTTACTCTTTGTGACACTTATAGTGTTGTCGGTTTCGCAGTAGTCAGACCATTTCAAATTGAACAGCTCAGACGAGCGTAAACCTGTAAGCAATAAAAATAAAAGAATATGCCCCGAAATATCTCTCTTGGCACATTCCTCTATAATCTTTTGTTCTTTGTTTGTTAAGGCTCTTACTTTCTTTTCGGACGCATTCTTTGGCAACTCTAATTTTGAAATGACATTTGTTGAAATATATCCTCTGCGTTTTGCAAGATGAAAACTTTGATAGAAAACACCTCGTAAATGATTAAGCGTGCTTTTTGAATATATGTATTCAAGCGAAAAGATAAACTGCTGTATTTCAAGTTCGTCTATGGCATGAATACTTTTACTGTACAGATGAGGGCAATATCTTTCTATAATCTTTGCGCAATCCCTGTAGCACTGGTAAGTCTTTACCGCCTTTGTCGGCTTGACGTAAAAGTCTAGCCATAAGTTTGTTAAATCTCTTAGTATCATTTTGACACTCTCCTTAATATAAATTTTGAAATAATATTTTACCAGTTATCAAGGAATAAGGCAAAAAACAACTTCTACTCAAGTCGAGTAGAAGTTAAAAAGGGGAGTGGAGATACTCAAAAACAACTTCTACTCAAGTCGAGCAGAAGTTAAAAAGGGGAGTGGAGATACTCAAAATTAACTTCTGCTCAAGTTGAGCAGAAGTTAAAAAGCAGAGCGAAAATACTCAAAAACAACTTCTACTCAAGTTGAGCAGAAGTTAAAAAGGGGAGTAGAAATACTCAAAAACAACTTCTACTCAAGTTGAGCAGAAGTTAAAAAGGGGAGTGAAAATACTCAAAATCAACTTCTACTCAAGTTGAGCAGAAGTTAAAAAGGGGAGTGGGAATACTCAAAATCAACTTCTACTCAAGTTGAGCAGAAGTTAAAAGCGGAGACAAAAAACCTAAAACTTCCCCCTTGGTGCGATAATATTTTTTCTTTTTTATCGGTGGGATTTTAAAAATTTATGCTTGATAGAATAAATCTAGCTTTTCAAAATCGGATAAATTATAGGTAGTTTCTCTCTCCTGCGTTATGGTAGGGGAGAGGAGCTCATTTTTTATCATTTTTAAGATATAAGCATACCAGTTGTCTATGTTGTTGCTGACGGCTTTAAAACGCTCTACAAGGCTTTTGTAGCTGTCTTTTGTAAAAGTGCTTAAATCTAGTTTGCAACTGCTAATAACAGCATTAAACTGGCTTGCAACGGTAGTATCATAGCTTTTCGATAAAAAAGAAAAAATATCATCATAACCATTCTGTTTATCAGATAGATTGATTTTATTAAAGAGTTTGTTTTTATTAAATAAGTTTATATTAGTGTCTCTATTTACCATATCTTCATTTACCGTATCTTCATTTCTAGGACACTGAGTTTTTAAAATAGAGGATACAGTTCTTGTGTATTTTTGCTTTGCTTTTTCGATTTTGGGAGTGCTTACAAGGTAATAGTCATTAATGCTAAGTTTGCCGTTTATGTGTCGTTGTTCGGCTCTGATATAGTTAATAGTTATTAGCTCATTGAAATATCTGTAGTAAGTGGTTTTAGATATCCCTAAGTCAAAAAGAATTTTGCTTATAGAGGGAAAAGCTTTGCCAGTTGTTCCTGCGAAAGATGAGAAGTACGCATATATTGCTTTTGATTTAATGTCCAGTCTGTCATCGAGCATTAATGACTTTGGAATAGTTCCGTAACCATTTTCCTTAGGTTTGAGCAGAGTGTATACATTATGTGAAAATATGCCTAATTTTCCCTTAGTGCGAGAAATGCGAATATATTTCATGTCTACTAATTGTTTGAGATATTTATAGTAAGTGTTTTTCCCGATAGATAAATCTTTTGTAACTTTTGAAACAGAGGGGAAAGCTGTGTTTCCGTTTCCTGCGTAGCTACAAAAATAAGAGTAAATCGCTTTTGCCTCAAGCGAAAGGGCAGAGGCAGTCATTACGCTTTTTGGAATAATTCCAAAACCTTTGAAATTAATACCGTCAGTGCGCAGTTTGTTAATAAATGATATGTCAATTTTATTTTTCACGTTTTTTCCTCCTTAAAAATAAAAAAGAGAACGGTGTAAAACCATTCTCTTTAATATTAGTATTCGTATGCGGTTTGACTTTGTCGCTCAAGCTCTTTGAACGCTTGTTGGTTTTTGTAGTGGTCGAAGTCGTTGTTAAGCAGTTTTTTAAGTTTTCTTAAACTAAATTCTAGTTTTGTTGAGGTGCGCTGTGTGATTAAGTCTTTGGCTGAGGCTTGAGGCTTTTGGTTTAGGCTTTTATCGTATGCTTTAAGTTCGTTTAGAATAGTGTTACCAAGCCTTGCATACAGGTCTTTGATTTTATTGTCTTTTATATTATTGCTAGTGGCATTCTCAGCATAGGCACGGCGGTAATTTTGCTCTTGCTTATCAAGCATATCAGACAGCTTTTTAAAATCCTCTTTGTGATACTTTCTTATGTACGCCATTGAAAGCTCGTCTATCTGCGGTCGCAGGTGAGCGATGGCGTTCATGTTGTACTTCCACATACGTTTATCTTTTGGCATTTTGCCGTGTAGGTCGATAAACATTTTTGCAAGCTTTTTATCCTTTTCTATGCTGAGGCTCTTTTTAGTTTCGATAATGTCTTTTCTAATTACATTGTTAATTTGATGATTGACTTCTTTACTGTCAATTATTAAATTAATGACAGCGGATTTAGCTTTACTGATAGAGGCTTTTTTGAAACTGCCTTTAGGCTCTATAATTTCTGTTATTGTAGTTCCTTTAGGAACTGTGTCAATATCTTTAATTGCAATATTAACTCCACCTTGTTGTGTAACATAAATAGTGTTGCTAAAGTTAATATTATTGTCGATTAAAAGCTGTTTTCTGCATTTGAAGTACAAATCTTTGATATTCTTGTCAGTCTTTTCAGAAAAGGCATTGTCGACAGAGGGAGTAGATGGGACAGCTATGTTATGCTCTTTTAGCCACTCTTTAGATAAAGAAATATATTTAACTTGCTTTTTTTCTCTTGTGGGTATAGGCTCTACCGTAGCTATATGGATATGAATGTTATCGGTGTTGTAGTGAATAGCTCCGCTCCACACAGCACTGTCTGCAATCTTTTCACTTTTAAGCAGTTTATCCATACACACTCTTGTGTACTCCATAAGCTTTTTGTCATCAAGTCTTTTGTCCTTGCTGTCATAAAGTCCGTATTCCTCTAAAAAATCATTGTCAAAAGAAAGGACAGTCTGCCACATCAGACTGCCGTTTTTTTGTGATAAAGTAAAAGCGTCTTTTAAGATATTCTTTTCATCGGGTGAAAGCTTGTCTTTGTTTTCTGTAAAAAGCGACACAGCCTTTTCGGGATTGTCCATATAGTCAAGATAATCTTCCATAAGTTTTGGTTTTTCTTTGGAACTTTCACGGTCGAGGTATTCTATATATCCCGAAAAGTTAGCACCCACCGCCTGCGGTACAGTAAACTCTGTAACCAAGACTACTCCTGCCATTATTCATTATCCTTTCGTTGCTTATAATTTGCAATGCGTTCTGTCACAAACTCTGTTGCCTCTAAGAAACTAGGTGCCGGAGTTTCTTTTGTATTAAAATATAAATCCTGCTGTTGAGCCACAGTGAGTGAGTTTAACATTTCTAAAGCTATTTGAATGTTTTTCTCACTGTAGTTTGTTGCAAGCCTAAGACGTGTAAAAAAGTTTTTGTATTTCTCGTCAAACTTATCTAGTACCTTGTCGGCAATCTTTTCTAACTCATCGTCAGATTGTGCTTGATGTTCTGTGATGATACGCTCAATCATTGCAGTTCGAGATGTTTGGTTTTTCTTTGCCTGCTCGCCTATGTAGTTGTAAATGTTTTCAGATAAGCGTAATTCCATTCTGCTTTTTGTGCTCATAAATTTAATTCCTTTCAATGTGTTCTTTTAGTAGTGCAAGCTCCCTTGCATTTTCTTTGATTGTGTCGTTTACAGTTTTTACTAGCTGAGTAAATCTATCTTCCTGCGCCTTGAGTTCTCCAAGGACTGATAGATTTTCGATATACATTTTTAGAAATGCATTTCTGCTCATGCCTTTTTGTTTTGCAAGGTCATCTATCTTGGTGACAACGGCAGGGTCGATATCTCTAATTTTAATATTTGTCATTGTGTGAACCCTTTCATTTTTTCTTTTTTAAAGATTAAACGCTTTGCGTTTAGGAGAAGTTTTCGTTAAAACTCGTTTTAAAAGAAAAGAGCATAAGGACATTTGACCCCATATGAATATGTGGTAACTGGCAAAGCCAGTCAATGTGTAGTTTTTTCTCTTTTTATAATGGGGTCACCTTTTTGCCCTTTTCCGTACAATTTGCCGTACAGTTATAATTCTAATACGGTAAAAGACAGGTTTTTTCCGTACAGTTTTTACAAGTCAATTTCTTCACTTTGACTTAATTTTGTGTTTTGTTTAGCGTCGAGTTCTTGTCCTTGGCTCTGCTCGATGATATCGTTTATGTCGTGTATGCATTTTTCAAAATGATTAAATACATCTTTCATAATGTCATTAAAGTTTACGCTTTTTGCCTCGTCCTCGTTAAGCTCGTTTTCTTCACTAAACTTTCTATAGTGACCTGCGAAATGGTCTTTTCTTCCGTCTGTAAGTTCTAGTCCTACATAATCTTGTAACATGATAGAAAACATATCAGCCTCAAATTCTATTTGATGTTCGCTTTTATGCACCTCACCTTTTTCATGCAATGAATTATGAATTACAGCGTGTCCGACTTCGTGACAAAGTGTAGAAAGTTTTTCTGTGTCGTCCATTAAGTGATTGAGTTCAATTTTATTTATTTCGGGAAAGTATCTGCCACGAAGTGAGAGTGATTTAAGGTCGACTTCATTTATAGGACAGCCAAGTTTTTGTACAGCATAGTTTGTGACATCTTTAATTGCTGTAGCATGTTCTTCACTCGAATATCCCATATTAAAAACAGTGGGATAATCTTCTACAGGACAATCTGTTTGAGCTATGTCAAAAACACTCCCGATTTTAAAATGCATTTTTTTATCTACATCAATTTCCTTTTTTCGGATTTTCTCTTTTTCTTCTTTTGTCGCCTCTGAAAGTCTTGTTGGTCTACCGTCACGCTCGAAGTAGCTAACCATTACAGGTACAAAAATTTTGATTGATTTTTCACCTTTATTTACAGAGTAACCTTTTTCCTTAAAACTTTGAAAACTGCCGACAAAGGTAGCAAATTCATTTTGTGTATAAATAAGCTTTGTGTTAGTCGGACTGTAGTTATAGAATTTAGATGAAAAGGCAATAAGCTCTGCCATTTGAGCAGGGTCACGCTGATGTGTTTGGGCAAGGCTTTGCAGAGTCCTTGTCATTTCGTCTCTTTTTTCGCCCTGCTCCTTAGTCCATTCTTCACGGTTATACTTACTCATCTCTATCACCTCTTACTGTCTTAGAGATAAAGTCTACCTCATCTTTTGGTAAATCGGTAAGCTCGATAAGTCCAGCACTTTGAACGACTTCACCAATGACTGCATACTCTCCGGGCATTTCTACAAAGTAGAGTTTGCCCCAGTCGTTCTCGACAATCGCTTTTCCATTAATGTAAGCGACTATCTCATTATTAGCAAGGTATAGTTCCCCCGGTACTTCTTTATTAAATAACATAATTTTCTGTCCTTTCTTTGTAAAAAATAAAACCGCCTCTTGTCGAGACGGTGATTTAATAATTATATGGTTTATGTAATTTAGGAAATTCTAGCTTGTAGTTTATATAATTTCCTGTATCTTCAAGAACTAAAGTACAACTATATTTCTTTCCTGTTTTGTTTGAAATACAATCTGTAAGTTTAGTTTTTCCAGTTTCTAGTAAGTTTATTGCAGATGTGCTAGTTAGTTTTTTATGAATAGATTTAAGTAAATTAGTCTCTTTCCATAAAACAAAGTTACAAGCTTTAGAAACGCACGAAAAAGATTTTCCGTACTCTTCAACTCGTTCTCCACATCTTGGGCAAAAACCAATAGCCTCATTTCCGTTTGTGAAAGTAATATCACTTACCTGTGCAGGAGTGCTAATGATGTCGTCAAGTGAGCGGATAATATCACTTTCAAAATCTTGTGATAGAGTTTCGCCAACTTCAATTTTTTTAAGTTCTTCTTCCCACTGTATGGTAGTTTCAATTGATGTCATAGATTTAGGTAACACTTTTATCAAATTAATTCCATTTTCGGTAGGCTCAAAGTATTTCACTTTGTTTTCTCCCTTGCGTTTAATAAATTTTTCCTTTATCAATTTATCAATTATGCTTGCTCTAGTCGAGGCAGTTCCTATGTTTCCGCTAACACTTGTTCCATCTTCAAGCTGTTCAGTGGCGTCTTCCATAGCTGAAAGTATAGAGGCGTCTGTGTAGGGTAAAGGAGCTGTAGTTTCGCCAGTGTGTATGCCAGAGTGGGTAAAGTTGAAATTTTCTCCATTGGCAAAGTTTGGGAATGGTATAGATTTTTCTTTTTTTACTGTTTTTGATTTAATGTAATCCTTGTAACCGTTGTCAATTAAAACATTATTTGTAGCTTTGAACCTTTCTTCGGCACATTCGGCAGTGACTTCGGTATAATTTGAAATGCGACTTGAGGCAACGGCGCACACCAAGCGGTGCATTATTAACATTAATATAGATTTTTGAACTGTGGTTAGGTTACCAATAGGGTAGCTGCCAATGTTTTTGGTTGGAATAATTGCATGGTGGTCTGTAACTTTATCATCGTTTATAACAAATTCAATGTTATTAGGAATAGGTTGATTGATTTTTAAAAGGTTTACACACAGGGGAACTATTTCTTTTACTGTATTAGTCATATCAAGTGGTAGGTATTTACTTTCTGTTCTTGGATATGTACATAATTTTCTTTCGTATAGTTCCTGTGTGGTTTTAAGAGTTTCACTGGCAGTTAAGCCGAATGTTTTGTTTGCCTCTTGCTGTAAAGAAGATAAATTATGAAGTGGCGGTGGGTGTTGTTTTTTCTGCGTGTTAATTACTTTTGTAATAGTTAAAGTTTGATGTCTTCGGCATTTAAGCAACTTGCTAAAGACTTCCATAGTGTCATAATATTTTTTAGATTTAAAATACACATCGTCAAGCATTAAATATAATCTATAAAAGGGGATAGGTTGAAATGCTTTTATTTCTTCATGCCTTTTAACAATCATAGCAAGTGTGGGTGTCATGACCCTACCGACATTCAACTTGCTGTTATACGTGCAACTGAAATATCTTGTGCCATTAATTCCTATAAGCCAGTCTGCTTGTTGTCTGCACAGTGCCGATTTATAGAGATTTACGTATTTTTCACTGTCTTTTAGATTGGCGAATTCTTTTTTTATACTTTCGTTTTCCATAGAAGTCAACCAAAGCCGTTTAATAGGCTTATTTGATTTTGCAAAATTGTAGACAAGTCTAAAAATTAACTCACCCTCACGCCCTGCATCGCAGGCGTTTATAATGTACTCAACGTCATTTCTACTTAATAGTGTAGAAATAATATCGTACTGCTCCTTTGTTTCATTTTGAACAATATATTTAAACTCCTCAGGCACAATGGGTAAATCATCAAGACTCCATTTTTTATATTTAGTGTCGTAAACCTCACTGGGTGCAAGAGCTATGAGATGTCCGATACACCAAGAAATAATATAATTGTCGCTTTGATAGTACCCGTTATGTTTTTTCGGAGACCCTAAAACATGGGCGATGTCCATTGCAACAGACGGTTTTTCTGTTATAACTAATATCAATTTATAACCTCCTTTATCATTGTATTGTAAAAAATAAAACCGCCCCTTGTCGAGACGGTTTAGGTGGTTTACTTATATTCAAATTCTACTTTCTCTACACATGAGCGGTCAAGTTTTAGTATGGGAATGGAAAAATTTACTAAGCTGTTATATGTCATATCGTGTTGTTTTTCAAGTTGTTCATATTTTGATAGTAGTACACTTTTAATGTCTTGATTTTCGATAGAGTTTATTATGTGACCTAAATACTTTCTGTCTATGATTTTGTCTAAATTAAGAGAAGTGTTAATTTGATTTTTCCTTTCATAAAATTTAATAAGTAAGATAAGTTCCACAAGAAAAGAAGAGTAGTAGCTGAAAAACAGTTCTGTCTCCTTACCATCAAAAAGATTTTTGACCGCTAATTTGATATCGGTTTCGTTTTGGAATTCTTCGTTAAATAACATAATTTTTTGTCCTTTCTTTTTTAAAAAATAAAACCGCCCCTTGTCGAGACGGTTTAGGTGGTTTATTTACATTTCAAATTCTGTGTCTTTGTTTCTTGTGACACTGTGGTTTTCTACAGTGTCAATGAGTGAGTTCATTGTAGCCTCAGACACTCCCTCAAGTTGGTAGTCGCTTCCGTGGTATTGCTTTTTCATACTTGTAAAATGAATAGTGCCGACATCTCCTAGATAAGCTCTAGCACTACCAAATAAAACGTCAAAAAATTCTTCGGTATTGTTTGCCTGTTCTTTTGCTTTTATGACATCATCAAAATACAACTCATTCTTTGTAAAATACCCACCGAAGGAGCTGTCGGGAGTGTAGTGTAGCCAAGAAATAGTTTCTTTCTCTTCATCAATAAAAAATAAAATTTTGTCATTTTCTATGTCGCTATCGTTAAAACTTTCGATATAATCTTCTATGCTATCAAAAAGCTCTAAATTAATTGGAACATGTAAAATATTATCAAGAATTACGTTTTTATCTTTATCAACTAAGATGTAATAACTTACGGTTCCGTATTCGTTACAGTCTAGTAGAAAGTAGTCTTTTTGATGTAGATTTTCTGCACTCATAACATACCAAGTACCAGGATATTTTTCAAACTTAATATTGTCGCTTTTTTCGTGTATTTTTTCTGTTTTTACAGTAGAGTCCACAGCTTTTTCAAGTTTGTTATAAGCAGGTAAAATAATCTGCTCATATCTAAGTTTGATACTGTCAATTAAGAAATTGACCTTTGAGGCAGGTAAATCAGATGTAGATTTTATTATCTCAGAAATTTTATCGAGGTCTATTTTTGGTGTAACTCTGAGTATCGCCTCTTTAAGTTCTTGGGGAGGACTTTTATATAGCTGATGATAGAAAATTCTTTTTCCGTCTAAACTGTAAACAGATTTTAAGTTGAATTGCTGATTTTTAAAATATGCAGGGTCTGTCATCATGTCGTCCACTGTCTCGTCAGAGTACGTTGCGCCAAGAGATGAACCGCAGTCATAAATTGGAGACATTGAAATAACTCCGTTAGTTTCAAGAAATCCCCAGTTGTTGTAGTGTCTATCCTCGTTGCCTATCAAAGTATCACCGACAAACATATCCCAAAACTTTTCTTTAACGAGGTTTTTGTTTGGCAGTAAATCGCTGTTGTCAATGATACGGTAGATACTCTCAATAGAGCTATCAAATTTTCTGTCTGATGTTACATCGGCATTTGCAAGTTTTGAAAACTCAATTAACCTAGAGCCGTTTTGCGTGAAGTCTTTGCAAGCGACAACAGTTTTTTGCTTACCAGCCACATCATAAGTGCCTAGTAGTGTTTCTTGCACATCAAAACCGCAACTACTGAGTATGTGACAGCCTAGATACTCTGAGTATTGATTGTTCTTATAGCTAAGGTCATTAACTTTCTCTCGTATAGGGTCGGGAAATTTAATCATGTAGACTTCACTATCATGTAGGATTGTCTTTTTAAATTCCGAACCCTCAAAACGGTTTATGAGTTCTTTTGAGTTGCTGAAATTAATCTTTTCCATACAGTTCTCCTTTAAAATATTCAAGCATTTCATCAAATTGAATTTTTGAAAGATTACCTGCATTCATATCTGCTTTAAGGGCAAAGAAAAGATGTCTCAGTGCTATTTCTGCATTCCTATAGTTCTGCTTTGTCTTGTCAGATAAATATAAATCTAAAAGCCTATAAAAGTCTTCCATGTCTTCTCTTAAATAGGAATAATTAGTAGGGTCGTACATTCTCATCTATTCTCACGCTCCTTAAAGTTTATATGAATATGGTAAATCTTTATTGTGTAATTGTCAAGATTTACATTTCAAATTCTGTGTCTTTGTTTCTTGTGACACTGTGGTTTTCTACAGTGTCAATGAGTGAGTTCATTGTAGCCTCAGACAATTCATCAAATTGATGTTCTCCGCTGTTCCAAAGCTCGTTCATTTTCTCAAATGGAGGATAATTTTTTTCTCCTGTATATGTCTTGGCTTTATCGTTTAGGATATCAAAAAAATCATCAATGCTTTGTGAGTTTGATTTTGCGACTAAGACATCATCAAAATAAATCTCTCTTTTGACAAATTCTTCATTACTCGGAAGATAACTCAGCCACGTAACAAGCTCACTCTTGTTATCAATAAAAAATAAATCTTTGTCAGTCGTGTTATCGCTATGGATTTCAATAGTATCAAGATTTTCTTCTAGGTCAGAAAAGCCGTTCCATACATCTTCTAGGATAAGCTTTTTATCTTCGTCAACAATAATACAGGACGCTTCATCGCCGTACTCCTCATGCTCTAATAAGAAATAAGTTTTATCGCCGAATGCTTGTGTGTCTATTACATACCATGTGCCTATATGACCGTCTACAGCAATGTTATCACTGTTATCATGTAGTTTGTTTTCCATTTCTATTTCTCCGTTATTAAGTGTAAGTAGTGTGTTGAGTTCATCTAGCCTCTTTGTTTTTTCTGCTAACTCTGTTTCAAAAGCAAAAGGTTTTTGAATTTCGAGTTTAGCTATTTCGACTTGCTTGTAGATATCCTCTAGAGTGTGTTCGTGTGCTATTTTTGTATCGGTGATTTTATGTAATGCATTGTCAAGTCTTAGTATATTTCCGTTTGGGTCACTTCCTAAACTAATTTCATGCACAGTAGCTCCTTTTAAAGTGACGATATAAGACTTTTTAAATAAATCATATTCAAGCATTAAGTCAAACCCTCTATATGAACCGATACAAGTTTTCTCTTTTTTTGTCTGCGCTCTAGCTCTATCAATAAGAGCCTTTCCTGCCTCATTCTTTTTGTCATAAGTAACTGTATCAATTGTCATGGAAGTAAACTTATCTTCGCCTGTAGCCATGTTTTCACTTGCCGTTAGTTCATCTTGCTTTAAATCTTTGATACGTGCATTTAAATACTGAATTTCTTTAGGATAGGTTATAGCGATATTATCCTCAAGCGAGTAGCGTTCTGATAGATAATGTTGCTTTAACATTTTAAGTTTTGCTACCTCAATATCTAAATTCATTTTTTCGGCAATGTGCGGATTTCCTGTAGCAAGCATTTTTATTTCTGCATAGCTTAAAGCGGTTGCGTCCACGTCATCAATAGAGCGCATAGGTGATTTTGAAGTCATTATCTGTGAAATAAAGCGTTGCTTTTTCTCTATAAGTTGATACGAATAAGCGTCAAAAGTTTCTTTGGTGACATATCTAAATACTTCTACCTCTGCATTATCGTTGCCCTGTCGCTCAATTCGTCCAAGTCTTTGTTCGAGGTCAGACGGCCTCCAAGGGACATCGAGGTCGTGAAGTGCGATAAGTTTCTTTTGTACATTTGTCCCAGCTCCACATTTTTGTGTCGAGCCAAATAATATGCGCACATTGCCACTTCGTACCTTGCTAAAAAGCTCTTGTTTCTGTGTGTCACTATTAGCCTCATGGATAAATTTAATTTCATTTTCGGGTACACCTCGCTGTATTAATTTGTTTTTGATGTCATCATAAACATTAAACTCAGTGCTGTTTGGTGTAGACAAATCACAAAAGACTAATTGTGTACCTTTTATATCATGTGTGTCATTCCATATCCTGTATAAATTATCAGTACAAGCATTAACTTTGCTATTTTCAAAATCTGATAACATAGGGTCTATAATTCGTTGGTCTAGGGCAAGCTTTCTTCCGTCATTTGTTATCATAAGCATATTGTCTATATCAGATGATACAGATTTGTTTCTTACTCTTTCTGCCCTTTTAGCGAGAGTTTTAACCATATCTTTTTGTATAGGTGACGGCTCAGTGCTTACATTGTGATAGTTTACTTTTGGAACAGGCAAATTTAACATATCTGATGTTTGAATGTCTGCTACCTCTTTGAACATACTCATAAGTTCGGGTAGGTTATAGAATTTCTCAAATCTTGTTTTTATCCTATAACCTGTACCCTCGGGTGAAAGTTCCATACTAGTTACTGTTTCGCCAAAATTGGACGCCCATGCGTCAAAGTGTGTAAATCCATAAGATTTAAGTAAATCATATTGAAGATATCGCTGTGCTGTGAAAAGCTCTACCATTGAATTACTCACAGGTGTTCCCGTAGCAAATACAATGCCTTTACCGTTTGTTAACTCGTCCATATAGCGACACTTCATAAACATATCACTTGACTTTTGTGCCTCAGTCTGTGCAATTCCTCCCACATTGCGCATTTTTGTGTGAGCATATAAATTTTTGTAAGAGTGGCTTTCATCAACAAAAAGCTTGTCTATTCCAAGTTCTTCAAAGGTAACTACATTATCTTTTCTACTTTGGTCGTTTAGCTTTTCTAATTTAGCTTGAATATTCTTTTTAGTTTTTTCATATTGTCGCTCTGTAAATCTATCACCATTTGTGCGCTTGATTTCATCTATACCGTCTAGTATTTCTCGCTCTTGTTGCTTTAGGACATTTATTTGTCTTTCAATACTCAGTGGTATTTTCTCAAACTGTGAATGTCCTATAATTACTGCGTCAAACTCTCCAGTAGCTATTCTTGCACAGAATTTTTTCCTATTCTTAGTTTCAAAATCCTTTTTAGTAGCTACTAAGATATTTGCGGAGGGATAAAGCTGTATAAATTCTGTTGCCCATTGTCCTATAAGGTGGTTTGGTACAACAAACATTGACTTATTCCATAGTCCTAACCTTTTTCCCTCTATGGCACTTGCGGTCATGCTATAGGTCTTGCCTGCGCCTACTACATGAGCAAATAAGGAGTTTCCACCATATAAGGTACGTGCGACAGCGTTTTTCTGATGTGGTCTTAATTTAATTTCATTGTTCATTCCATGAAAAACTAGGTGACTGCCGTCATACTCTCGAGGTTTAATTGAATTAAAACGCTCGTTGTACATAGTAGTTAAGCGTTCACGGCGTTGTTGGTCTGTCCAAATCCAGTCTTTGAAAGCTTGCCTTATTAGCTTTTGTTTACCCTGTGCAACTTCTGTTTCTTCTCTATTTAAGACTTGTTTTCGCTTTCCGTCTTCTTCAAAGTAGTCAAATATTTGTACATCTTTTTGGTTTAAAGTTTCTTCGATAATCTTGTAAGCGTTAATTCGTGATGTACCGTAAGTGCTGTTTGCCCTTACATTTGCTCCGTCAGAGTTTTTACCCTCAATATTCCATTCAGATGTAAGCTCAGAATAGTGTACATTAATATTGTAGCCTACATAATTTGAAGTTTGTAGTAGATTAAAGGTAAAGTCTTCTATTACATCGCTTGGTAGCCATGTAGCGCCTAGCCTAACATCAATTTCAGAGGCTGTAAGGTCTACAGGTTGCACTTTTTCAAGACTTTCAATATTTATTCTTAAATCATTTTCATATTGAGGAAATGCCTTGATAAAGGCTTTTGTAGCTCTAAGTTTTTCACGAACATTTCCCGACATAAATTCATCGGCAGTAACAAATGGGAAGTCGTCTAAATCGGGATTTTCTACCATTCCAATTATATTGCTAGTATCTCTAAAAATAACTCCATATAGGTCATCTTTAATAGTGTCAGCACTTTTCCCTGTCAGCTTTTGCATAAAGTCAATATCTACTCTTGCTTTTTCTGATAAAGATACTGCGAGTGCCTCAGATGATGTATCCACACTTGTTATTTCTACATATGGTCTAATTGTTCTTTTGGTAAATATATCTGCTTTGCGTTCTAACTTGCCGTCCTCGTCTATGTGTTCAAGAGCTGTAAGCATATAGTAAGATGTATCTTCAGCGAAAGCGGAGCTGTTGCCACGGCTTGAAAGAAGTCCAAATTTCTTTGTGTAGTTATCGTAAGTATTGTTTAAATGAAGTTGTTGCCTCTCTATTTCTGTATTAGAATAGTTTTCGGTTTGAAGTTCAATAAGCCTGCGCACACTATCTCTAATTTCTATCATACCTTTAATGCGGTTTATAGTTGCCTGTGGCTTTTCTACTAATGTCATTACTGAATTTTCACGCAAATAAACTTCATCATCTACTACAGTATAAGAGAAGTTTTTGACAGTAGGGTCGGCAATGATACGTTTCTTTTTATCACTGCTAGTGTCGCTTGTCTGCTCGAGGTCGCTGTAGGTTGCAGAAATATGCTCTATAGCGTTGCTTAGTAATTCTTCGATAGACTTATCATCATACGGAACACACGATATTTCAGTACCGTACTGTGAGCCTATTTCCTCAAGCTTGCCTAAAACCATGTGCGGATTATCAATGAAATACTGGTTTACAGTAAGTCCGCTTTCAGTATTTCCAAGATATGCCCAGTCTGGGTCTACATCTACTATGCTATCTCTCTTTTGCAAAAAGATAATATCAGAAGTGACATTTGTACCTGCATTTTTAAAGGCAGTGTTTGGAAGTCTTATTGCACCTAATAGCTCTGCCCTTTGTGCAATGTATTTTCTAACGGCAGGATTTTGTTTGTCTAGTGTGCCTTTGGAAGTGATGAAAGCGACTATTCCGTTTGGTCGAACTTTATCGAGTGTAGCACCGAAAAAGTAATCATGAATAAGCCAGTTATTTTTATTGTATCGTTTGTCATGCACTTTAAATTGTCCAAAAGGTACATTTCCTATTGCTACATCAAAAAAGCTGTCGGGCAAACTGGTTTTTTCATAACCGTTAATCATAATATCTGATTTTTGATATAGTTGCTGTGCTATTCTACCGCTTATGCTATCTAGCTCCACACCATATACTTTGCTGTCTTGCATATTTTGAGGTAACATACCTATAAAATTTCCGACACCGCAGGACGGCTCTAGAATGTTACCTTTTTTAAATCCGACATTTTCTAATACTTGGTACATACTTTTTATGATTGTGGGTGAAGTGTAATAAGCGGTAAGCATACTTTCACGTGCGTTTTCGTACTCTTCATCACTTAAAAGTGATTTAAGTTCTGTGTGCTTGCTTTCATCAAAGTAAGAGGCTAAACCACCCCACCCGACATATTGAGATAAAATTTGTTGCTCGTCAGCTGTAGCAGTGCGGTTTTCGCTTTCTATCTGCCTTAATAGACGTATTGCATTTATATTGGCAGTATAAAGCTCCTTTTGTGTTCCTTGTCCTATATCACCACTTATCGTATGCTGAATAGGGTCAGAGTTTGGAACATTTGTTTTTGTATGGTTTGACGTTTCAGCACTCTTGGCCGAAACGTCATCTTCGTCAAATGTTACAAGCTCTTTGTCAATGTCAATATCTATATTTTCTTGTGTATTTGATGAAGTATCACTTTCAGTGGATTCTTCATCAAATGCAGGTGGTTCTTCCACCTCAATAAGTAAATGTTCGTTTGCAGGGTTTTCACTTACCTTATTGTCAAAATCTTGTCTTTCAAAGACTTTTGTTAGAAGTGGGAAGTTTACATCTTGTAAAATAACTTCATCACCTAAGAAAGAAATTGTATATTTGTCGCTACCGATATATACAGTGTCATTCTCATTATAGCGGTATTCTTTATATGGTTCTTTATCGGGAATTAAAAAAGAAGTTTCGGGACCATTTAACACCTCAAGACACTCTTTTGCAGTTTCGCTAAAGTGGGTATTCTCAGAAATAATATTTTCGAGTGCGTGTTGCATTAGAGGTAGGGCATTGTCACCTTTCATAGTTAAGGTGTGTGTTTTCTTTCGTTTTAAAGCATAACAGCTTGTGCAATCACTTAGTACATATAAATTTAAGCATTTGTCATAAGACTGTAAATCACTATAGAATTTATTGTAACTATGAAATAAATCCTTGAGCTTGCTTGAAAATTCCCACCTTTTTTCTAATGCCTTTTCTTCTTCTACATAGGTTGGGAAATAAGCCATTTCTTCGCTATTTAGGTACTTGTTATCAGAAATTAGTTCACCTATTCTTTTGGTAACATTAGTCCAAGAAAGTGTTTTTTCGTATTTGTTCCCGGTACTTGTGTTTTCGTGAATTAAAGATATGCCCTTGCTGTTGCTACCAAGTAGAATATTGTCAATGATAGTATTGTGAATACCGCCACTCATTCCGTATTCTTTTGATAAAAAAGTAGCGTTTTTTGATACATCATTTTCACTTGTAAATTGGTTATATATCCTATATTTTCCGTCTACAACACGACTACCACGGACTAAGATTTCATCAATAATGTCTTGCGTAAAAGAAAAATCGGTGGTATCTTCTACCCCCGATTTTGTTTCACTTATAGTTGTGGTTGGTAAATCAATTCGTGATTGACTATCTCCATTGCTCTGTTGTCGATGTTGTTCATCATTTGTACCCATGTCATTGGCTCTGTCCGTTTGAGCTGTTCTGTCGCTCCCTCTGATTTCGCCATCTGCATTACTAGATTGTACTTCATTTCCTGTGCCTGTTCCTCTAACTCTGTTAGATACTGCTCTAGCCTCGAAGTCTGTTTGAGTTCCTTGTGCATTTTCGGGTGATATTCCTTTATGTACTTCTCGTGACGTCTCGCCATTGCTCCGATGTTCACTTCCGCTTTGTCGTCCTCGAATGTCGGTAGTAGAACGTCGCCCACTTTCTTGTATCTGATTGTCATTGTTTATGCCCTCACTTTCACACTTTAAAGTGTTGTCGCTGTGTTTAGTATACTCTTCTTCTTGTGATATTTCAAGTGTTTTATCAAAATTATTTATTGTGGTAGCAATATTTTTTAATATTGCTTTTGAAATATCGTTGATTTTATCACCGATACTCTCTAGATTTTCGCCGTTAAACATTTCAGTGTTAAATGTAAAACTATCATCTAAAGTATTACAACGACTTAAAACAGCGTAGGTAACACTTGATGTAATAAATTCTTTTATCTGAGCGGATTGTTCATCAAGTAAAGAATTTGCTACCGATATTGTGGCACTCTTTAGGTCGTTAATAGTTTCATCTAACTTAAATTCATTTTTTAAACTCAGTAAAATTGAATTTGTGTGTTCCTGTTCCATTTCCCAAATAGGCACAGGCTTAGATAATTCGTTTGCATAAGTGTCTGAGATATCAAAATAGTATTTTAGCTTTTCGTTAGTTTCTTTAACAGCTATACCTACAGAATTGTTATATATTCGGCGCTTAAAAAACTTATTCCAGTTTCTAAGTTCTAGCACCGCTGTAGCAGTTGGTTTTTGTGCAAAGATTAAAACTTGTTCCTCGAAATTGCATTTGAAATTCCTTGCAGATGTGGTCAAAAATTGTTTCCAAGAATTCTCATTAAAGTTTGTAAGCTGTGAGATGTATAAGTTATTTATTTTTTCAAGTTTGCTCAATTTAAATCCTCCTTATGCTATAAACTCCTGCACCTGCTTAAATACTCCCTGTAGATCCTCGACAAAAATGTCTCGGGTTACAGGGAGTATTAGCAGGTACAGTCCTATACAGGCGAGTATTATTAAAGCTATGGTGCAAATGGTTTTAATGATGTTTACTAAGATATTCACCGTGAATTTGAAAGTGTTGCTTTTTTCGACTACTACAACATCATCTTTAATGTCGTGTTTTGCTTTTAGTTTTTCGTTTTGTGCCTCTTGCTCTAGCTTTTCTTCTAAACCTTTTACAAGGCTGTTTTTAAATTTGCTCATTTGTTTTTTCTCCTGTTCCAAAAAGATTTTTTTGCCTGCTCTTCTTTCTTTATTGGTTGAAGTTTTGCGTACAAATCATTTGATGTAGCTTTGTATGAAAAGTAATCGAAACAGTAATTTGCAAATAAGGTTTTGTCCTCTTTTTTGCCCATAAGGTCAAGCACATCTTTTTGCTCACTCTCTGCGGTGTAATTAAAAACATAAAACACCTCATTTGTGTATGTTCTTTCTATGCATTTGTTTGTAGCCAGTATTTCATTTGCCTTGCAACCGCAAACGCATACTTTGATATGTCTTTCGATAAAAGAAAAATAATTAAAAGAACTGTCCTCGAAGTTACCGTAGTCGAATATGAAATAATCATAAGGCATTTTAAGTATAGTTTCTAAGTTTTGTGGCTTATCAAACATATCTACACTCATGTAGTTTAGTTTGCCAAGCTCTTCGTCATAGTCGGCTCCGAATATCTGCGCTATGCTTTTGACAAAACCTTTGTTATTAAGCTCGATATAGCAAGCTGTTTTACCCATGTACATTAAATATTTAATATATTGTAGAGCCTGTGTGGTAGTGCCTATTCTTGAAGAAGTTCCTGCAAAGGCTATGCTGTGCTTTTTTTGTGCAGTGTGCATAAGTTTTTCGCCCTGCAGGAGTGGTGATGAGGGTGTAGTCTCCGTCAAATTATCCAAAACTGAGTTGACATTTTCAAAACAGTTTTTAAGTTGCACCTTTTGCCTTGAGGGTATAGGGTCTAAGATGAAGTTGCGAAAACTCTTGCCTGCAAGTGCTATAATAATCTCACTTTGTACGCTATAGCCTAAAAGCATGATTATCATGTTTGCCTTTACAACTGATTTAATGTTAGCAAGCTCTGATGATATAATGGTATAGTCATCAATGAACTGTTCACAGTCGACTATGATATGTGTGTACTCATGCGCTGTCATTTGCTCCTTTGCATTAGCTACGTGGTAGCAGTGACCCGTGTGCGCTACACTCTCATTTAATGTAGCAGCTACTTCCTCTATAAAGTAAGCTTTTTCTTTTTGACCGACAAATAAAATCACATTCCCACCTCCTGCGTGTTAGTTTTTGTCTGCTTTTTTTCTCCTGCTCTACCTTGATTTTTAATAGTTAAAATTAATTCCTCGTTCCAGTCTTTGGCAAGTGTCGGGAATTTATCAATTGTCCTTACATCGAAAGTTTCTAAATCTTTATGTATCTTCTCTGCGCCTAAATGTCCTGCCTTGTCGTCATCGAGGGCGAGTATTACAAGTTTATTTTGTGGATTGTCTTTAATCGTTTGTGTGACCGCCTGCGTCTTCGAAGCAGAGCTAAGTGTAAGGTAATTAAAGTCTTTGTAATTTCTGCCGTTAAGTTTAGTCTGTGTCATTATAGACATACTGTCAATCACACTTTCTGTCACGATGAGTTTGTTTGCACCGTTATCAATGTAAAATCCTTTTGAATAGTCACACCCCGAAATATCGGCAATAAAACGTCTTTCGGTATTAGTACCTCTTTTGTTTGCAAACACAGGTTTTCCGTTTTTATCGTGTGAGACAAACACACAGTTTTTAAATGTATCTTGATAGAGATTGCCTCTTTTAATAAAATCGGTGACGACATCGCTGTCTATCTTGCGTGTTTGATTTAGATATGCTAAGACATTGCGGTTAGTCACGTCTTTTGGCGGTAAGAGTAATTCCGTTGGTTTAATATCTTTAGTTCGTGGTCTGTAGCTAGTGTCTATCTGTTTGTAATTTACATTGCCGACAAGTGCGCCAAGGTCTTTTAGGGCAGTGCGCAAATCCTTGCCCTCAGTGTCCATTACAAAGTCTATGATAGAGCCATTTGCGCCTGTAGAGTTTCGCCAAAAGCAATTTTTGTTTGTGTCTATCCTCACGCTGTCATGCTCTTTAAGTTCGTAATATCTGCCCACTTTTTTTGCGGTATACCCGACACTTGTTGCGTAGTCGAGAATAGATATACGCTTGATGTCTTGAATTGACATTTTTACCTCCTTAAAAAATAAAAAACACACTACTCTTTCAAATAGTGTGTTTTCTTAAATTTACTGTCTTAAATCCTCAATTTGCTTATTGATATTATCTATCTTCGCTCTAATTTCATTAATTTGTAGCTGATAGTTTTGAATTAAAGCTTGCGATGAAGAGATTAGCTCTTTTCTGTCATCAATGGTCTTATTGATGTCTTCGATTTCATCGGCTGTCATGTATTTTTTTCTTTCCTCGTCCGACAAGATAGAGGCGGTAATGTTTTCTATTTCTGTCTCTTTGTCTTTGATTAAATTATCAAGCTCTGATATGTCTTTTTCGTGGTTCTCTATAGTTCTTAAAAGGCTGTCTATTTCATATTCCACTAAACTTTTTGCAGTAAGTGTATCTACATAATTAATAGCCTCTTTGTTGCTATAGAGCCTTAGCCATGTGTTAGTACCAGGAACAATAAAGCGCAGTGAGATTTCTGTAAAATCACTGGGTATGTTCTCTATCTGAAGAACGATAAAACTGTCTTCAGATATTATTTGTTTGATACTCACATCGCTACTTGGTCGAAGTTCACAGGTGAACTCATAATCGTTAATGCCGTCATATGCAAGGTTTTGTACGGACAGCTCCACTTCCATTAACTGTTGCTCTTTTGAGTAGTCCCACCGTAGCAAGGTGATATTTCTTTTTTCATGCTCAAAAACCTTGCCTATGGTAGACGCCTCTACACGGACATTATCAAACATGAAGTTTCCTCCTACAAAGAAAAAAGAATATCCGACAATTACAAGTGTGAGAAAGCTGTAAAGAAAAAAATTCTTTTTAAGCCTTAGTCTTTTTATTTTTTCCATATCTACCTCATATTGTATTTACTGCGTCACTTTTAATGATTGATGAAACTAGCCATGTGTCATTAATGTAAATAAGCTCTGCCTCAAAGATGTATCGTGATACAACTTCTGAGCCGTCTATGGTAACGACAACTTCAAAGTCAGATAAAACCCTAGCGGTGCCAAATCCGTCCGTCTTATAAAAGGTATTGAGATTTTCTGCCATGCTAGTGTATTTTGTTTCACCATAATTAACTGGTGTGTCTATTGTAGCCTCGGGATTAATTTCGGTTCTCTCTATAATTAGACTTTCAATTAATTCATCTGTGCTGTAAGGTTCAAGTGCCACTATCATGTCTTTAAACTGCGAATTTTCACTATAGAATTTAGCTTTTATAAATTCCTCAGCAACGGTTATAATCTGTAGTTGGTCTGTGTTTTGAGCTGTAGCAAGCTCTTCTTGTAGTTTAAGGTTTTCCTGTGTGAGAATATCAATCGCAGGGTCGACCTCACTGTTAGTCGTTAAATTTTGAATTGTAAAGAACATATAGATTATAATACCCACAAGAGCTATAAAGCTGAGTGTGATAGTTATAATTCCAATATACTTTTTGTCTAGTTTTTTCACTGTATTTCTCCTCCTATTCCTACTCCAAGTCTAAAGTCAGTTTCTACATATTCCATAGGGTCTCGTCTGTAGCCGTTGACAAATATTTCAAAGTGCAAATGCGCACCGGCACTTGCTCCCGTATTGCCTACATAGCCTAAAACATCGCCTTGTTCTATCATATCGCCTACTTTAAATTCACCATAGCGAACTAAGTGTGCATAGGCAGTAGTGTATGAGGCATTGTGCTTGATTTTAACGTAGTTTCCCCAGTCGCCTGTGTAACTAGCTAAAACCACAAGTCCGTCTGCTACTGCAAGTATTGGCGTTCCCTCGGGTGCGCCGAAGTCTACTCCGTTGTGATAACCGCTTGCATACCTATCGTTTGCTACTCCATAAGCCTGTGTGATATACCTATTGTTTGGCAGTGGGTGAATTAAAGAGCCGTCACCTTTTGTAGAAAATCTGTCTATCCAGTATTTCACATCGTCTGCAAAATACATATTACCGTCTAAGATACTGTTTTCTTCAATGTAATCGTCTGCTTTTTGGCTTGTGTGGGCAAAGTCACTATACTCTAGGTAGTCTCTGCCTAGATGATATGTTTGCAGTAGCAGCCTAATTTTCTCATGCTCTGGCTTGCCCTCGTCATCAAGCTGTACGTCTAAATATTCAAGTAGATATTTAAACTCAGTAACAGCGCAGGCAATAGAGTATGCAGGGTCTGCAATTTCTATGCCCTGTGTGTTGCTGTCAAATCCGCTTGCCCTCATAGGGTCTAAGCCTATACCGCCTGTTGACACTTGCATGATAGACAAGAGGTAGTCCACATAGAGTGGGTCTAAGCCTTGTGATGAAACTTCATTGCTAACACTTATGCGATAAGCCTCGACCTCGAAGTCTAAAATTTGATAACTTTCAAGGTTGCTCTGCTCATTTTGTTCATGCCCACCAAAAACAACAGTGACAGCACCTATAAGTCCTATAAGAAAAATTGACGGCAAAAAAATAATAATTAAGATGATAATTACAATCTTTTTAGTTTTCTTCTTCTTCATTTACGCACCGCCTGTAAACAACTCTTTTTCCTCGTCCGTGATTTCAATATTGAAGTGAACGGACGTATCAGATGAAATTGAAAGAATACATTCACCCTTTTGTAGCTTTGGTATCATTTTTAGCTCAGAGGCTGTAAGTTCACCGTGAAATACTCTGTTTAATAATTCAGCGGTATTGCTGTCTTGTTGCATGATGAATTTGTACTGAGTAAGCTCAAACAATACTCTGATTTTATCAATACTTTCAGAGTTTGCACCCTCAAGTATAAAGTCACGTATGCTTTGACTTGCAAGCAAGAGTCCACCGAAAAATTTTCTTGTCTCTCTCTCGAAAATTACAAGTTGGTCTACAGCTTGAAGTTTTGAAGTATTGACGATACGGTGTGCCTCGTCAATGAAAATCATAAATCTTGTAATGTCTGCCCAGTCTATCTTTGTATTGTCATACAAATGTTTCATTCTGCTACCGACAGTTACACAGTTATCCCAACAAAGAGTAAGCGCCGAAAAAATTTGCACATCGAAGATTTCGGGTTTAATATTTGTAAGATTTTTGATATTAAATAAAACTATCTTTGTGTCCATTAAACGCTCAATAGACGTGTGACCGTTAAACATATAACCGTAGTTTGTGATAAGGTTTGATATAACCAGTCTGATGTTATTAAAGCGTTTCATTTTATCTGTCATAAGCTCTGTCTGTACTGCACCTTTAGCACTAGCGTTTTTTATGCTTGTATCAATAAAAGATAAAAAATCACTGAAAATAGGGTAGCTACTAGCGGACAATCCTGTAAGCTTTTGACTTTGCATATCTTTGTCGGTGTCTATAATTCCAAAGGCTACATAGAAGTCTTTAAGAAGTTGTTCGTACTCTGCAAGCTCATATTCATTTACACTAGGAACTAAAAATTTGTACATAGTAGAAAGTTTAGAAATGTGCCTTGCAAAGTTTACACCCTCGCTTTCATCGGTCTTAAAAATCTCAAGTGCGTTGAGTATTCCGTTTTGACCGTCAAGATAGACTATCTTACCACCAAGAGTTTCGACAAGTGTTGTAAACTCACCTGTAGGGTCAAATCCCCTTATATAGTCATTTCTAATGGCTCTATCAAGAAGTATTTTCTTGAGCGTGGTAGACTTACCTGCGCCCATTTTTCCAATGCAAAGAGCATTGTAAGACATACGCTTTTTTGTGAGTGAAAATAAATCAAATAAAACACTGCCACCAGTCGACACGGTAGTGCCAAAATATGTGCCGTGTGGGTCTGAAAGACTTGTGAAGTGAAAGGGATTTCCTCCTGCAAGTGTTTCAGATAAAAGAGGCTGTCCGTATCTTCTATACGCTGTTTTTGATTGTTCGGTATAGCTTTGATACATTGCCTGCCACTCACTCTTTGTCTCGTTTAAAAATACAGTAGATTTATAACCATTGCTTTCAAGATAATTCTGTATTTTTTGGACTTCCTTATCAAGATTTTCTATCGTCCTTGCAGAAAGAAAAAGTCTGATGTGAATTAGCTTTACGATTTCACCGAGCTGTGATATTTCTTGATAAAGTCTTTCGTTTTCTTGATATCTGTGCTGTGCGTCCGCTTTTTCTGTTGCCTCCCTTGATGTAGAATATCTTAAACTATGCTCTTTCATAGATTTATTGATATTCTTTTTTACCTGTAGCATATCGTCCGTTCCGATATCTACTACTGCGACTACATTGTTAATATTAATTACAGTAGACAGCCAGTGCGTGTCTAAAAATTTTGGATATTGATATACATGCAAACAAGCCTCATACCCATCACCTGTTTTTATATACCTTTCGTCTTTAAATGATATACCGCCTTTAGGCGAAATAACATTTAAAAGCTCACTGTTATATGTAGATACAACAATGTCTTTAGTTGTTTTCATTTTGTCTATCCTCCCTACACAAAAATAGCAGTATTTTTGTTATTTATCTTTGATAAAATTTGCAGTTTCTTCTCTTTCGTAAGCTCTGATACAAGACTTCCTAAGCATTTTTGAATGATAGAAACATTGTCGCCATATTTAAGCTTGTCATCGGAGTAAAAGAGTAAATAATATTCTCTATCGGTTCTGTATCTTTCTATCCATTCTACTTGAGCAAGTTTCTTTTGTAGATGATGTAAATATGTAGGGTTATGTGTGCTATTTATTTTGTGACGAAGATACGACTGCTGTTCCTTTGTGTCTGTTGCAAAATTAAGACCGATGATTTTTAAATCATCGGCATAAGTTTTGTAAAGTCTTGCAAAGTTTAGTACATCGAACTCGACTTCATCTTCTGTAGAGGCTTGCAAGTTTTTTGTTTTTATTTGTAAGATATCCATTAATCTATCATCAAACATTTTGAAATATGGTTCTTCATAATCTTTGATACAAAGCAAATCTGCAACAGATTTATCTTTGTTATCAAAAAAGTTTGTGAGTATACTCATCTTAATTCCTCCTTGTGGCTCTGCTTTATAGGCTTATAAATTCCCTTATCTTTTAGCAGTAAAAAATAAATAGAATGGTAAAGCTTTTTGTCGGGGTTCGTCATCGAGCGTGATGTCAGCAGTAGGGCAATTATAATATTGAAAATAGTATAAGGCATAGTCAGCTGAGGGGCAATGAATACACTTAGCATATTCATTACCGCTACAAAGGCTATGATAAAGAGTAAGTCTTTAAGATGTAGCCATTTCCAAAGTTTTGTTTCGGTTTTCAGTTCTCTAGGCACAATGTATTTCAAGCTTAGTCACCCTTTCTATTTTTCTTTTTTGTTGCTTTGTCTTTTTGCTTATGATATCCTCTAGCCTTTCCGTCTCTATATGCCTGTGCAGTCCTGCCAAATATTGTGCGAGGTGGTTTTTGCGGTGGTTTTTCGTAGTTAGGTGATGAGGAAGTAAGGTTAGAGTTTTGTAAATTATTTGTATTTGCAGAGTTTAAATGCGGATTGTTTCGCCCTGCCATATCCACAGAAGACTGAGCATTTGAAACACTGCCTAAGTTGTCGTTTGCACTGCTTATCGGTGTAGTGGATTGTGTTTGTCCTAAGTCTGCCTTATTATCTATTCCCGATACGTCACTTGCAGAGCTTGGCGAACTTAAGTTATCAGATGCACTTGCACTATCGCCTGTAGCTGTAGAAGTATTGGTTGAAGAGCCTATGTTAGAACTGTTTACACTACTTTGTGTGCTACTTACTCCACCTACTGTAGATGATACAGTATCACTGTTTTGTAAATTTGCATTTGATGAATTTGTATCAGTGTTACTTGTATTTGCAGAATTAATATTACTGCTATTTGAATTAACATTTGCAGAACTTGGAGAAGATACATTCTGATTACTGTTTGCACTGCTTGTTGCAGATGTTGAATTTACATTAGATGAATTTGTACTTGTGAGAGGTGGAGAATTGTTTGAGGTATTTGTTGCAGAAATAGGAGAACTCCCCGAGCTGTTATTTACAGCGTTATTATTGAGGTTTTCACCTCTTGCCTCAGTTGCACCTACAGCACTGCCAACAAGTCCACTTGTACCCTCGACACCTCTTCCGGCAAGTCCGAAAACTCCGCCGACTGCATTCTTTGCCTTTCCACCAAGAGAGGCAAGGGCATTTGAGCCCATCATCAAGCTTGCAAACTTTTGCATTCCGCTTGAAAGTCCTGCGTCCACTCCAAGTATGCGTTCTATGATGTTCGGACCATCTATGACCGAGAATGCAAAGGAAATAAGTATAAGGCTTGAGGCTAAAGGGTTACTTACTGTTACTGTCACAAATTCCATGCCTAAAATAAATAATTGTAAAAGTAAAATCGTGAGTAAAAGTGTTACATACATTGCAAATATGTTTTTAAGCACTGCCTTTACCTTTTGTCCTCCTGTAAAATCAACAGCCGATAAAAGTGTACCGAATATTTGATGAAAAACTAGCTCAAATATAATTCTAGCCGACTTGAAAGCGGTAAAAAATAAAGCAATCGTACCTGCAAGTAGTCCGATATATATTGCTAGAAAATTAATATTATACCTATAGTACCAGTCTGTTGTGGCAAAAATAAACCACCCTTGCTCCTTTATTTCTTCTGTCATTTTTGCGCCGTTTTCATCAATTATTATTCTGTTATAAAACATATCATTTGTAAGGTCTATGTCTTTGTTTAAGTGCTGATTAATATTGATGTAACTGACATCGCCTGCGTGACTTCCAATAAAGGAATTGACGGTAAATCCACTGTATGGAGTTACCACACCATTTGCGACATCGTAGTTTTCTATGCCTTGCCTGTCAATGCTTGCAAAATCTACTACAGAACTTGCGATTATTTGGTCGGCAATGCTTGCCTCTTCTGTGTCAAGAAAATCACGACCTGCAAGAATAATACCATTCATTGTAGTCATAAGTGTAGGTAGTGAAGTGACGACAAGAAAAAATAAAATAACACCATGTATAATATTATTTTTCGGCTTATCAAACATCAATGTAATACCTAAATAAATTAAGCCACCTGCAACAAGTAAGCCTAGAATTATTCTAAGCTCTGTAGAATTGAAAAAACTATCAATGCCAGCATAATTTGTGAAATCAAGTAGTTTGTAAACTTCATCAAGCAGTGTTTCACAGGCGTTACAAAGTTGTTGTAATAACCATACGAGGCTCCACAATATGTTACGAATTATATCGGAGAAAAAGTTGTTTTGCTCTAAAACACTTTCCCATTGCTCGAGTTGCTGTTGCACTTTGTCACCCCATTTCTAATAATTTTATAACTCTTGTGTATTTTTCTTTTTTGAGCATTTTTTCCTCATAAGCGGTAGTCACTAAAGAGATACATTCTGATACGGTTAAATCTTCAATATCACTTGCAATTTTATTTTCACTTAAGAAAGTTGCAATTGCGCTATGCATTTTTGTTTCACTGACAAGCTTAGTTTCATCTTTTGGTGATGTTATTCTTTCCTCTATCTCACTGTCTGTAGCTTCTGTCTTGTCTTTAACTTCAATCTCTTTAATGTCAAGCTCTGATACTGATACCGAGGGGAAGTAATCGAGCAGATATTCATATCTGTATTTAAACCTTGTTTCGCCGTGGTTAAAAATTGGATATGGCGTAATGTCATTGCCCTGTAAATCTTTTCTTTTCATAACTCTTTTTATTACACATTCGCCTGTTTTTAGCTCCATAAGTTCAGTGGGATATAAAAGAGGTTTTTCCTCGTACATTTCAGTAATGCTTTTGTTTAACTCAAGTTTTTCACCCGAGCGGTTGACGTTTGTAATCGTTTCAGAACCTATTAGTTCTGAGAAATGTTTTGCTGTTTCAAGTGAATTTGTTTGAATATAAATATGGTTACCACAGTTACCCATTATTGTTTCTGCATTTTTGCCATAGAGTTTTTCTAGTTGCGCATAGTCTTGGACGACTAGATTGTATTTAATGTTTCGGCCAAGACAAACAGTGATAGTATTATCCATGCTTGATATAGGCGGTAAATTTCCGAACTCATCAAGAATAAAAACAACTTCTCTTTCACACTTGCCGTTTTTAGATAAACTTGCACCTTTTGAAAGCACAAATTGAAGTTGACCTATAAAAACAGAGGCTAAATAGTGATTAGACTTGTCATAATCGGGAATGCCGATAAAAATTGCCTGTGGCTTGTGTTCTCCGTTATTGCTAAATCCTACCTTTTGTAAGTCTATTGTGCTTTTAGCGGTAAGTTTTGAAAGTTCGTCATAAGTAAATATTGTAAGCTTTGAAAGTACATAAGACATGATATTTCCTTTTTGCCTATCTCCTGCAAGCTCTACTGTGCTGTATTTTAGTTTTGCACTGTCACCTGCAGGTCTGCTTGCAAAATACATATCAAGTGCTGTTTTGCCGTTATCCATTTGTACACTAGCAAGCTCAGTAAGCATACTTACTACTTCAAACATATTTACTTCATCAAGTTTATTCTGTTTTTGTTTTTCTTCAATTAATGCAAGTATCAGAGCCGAGGTGACACCTATACTGGCATTTGCAAAAAACTGTGCGCTGTCATCGCCCGGGTTGTCAGTGCTAAATATGCTTGTGGCAAAGGTATTACAAAGCATTTCTACCGTGGAGTATTCGCCCTTTTTGTATGCCTCAACTATTAAGGTCAAAGGGTTATATCCTGCTGACTTCAAAGGCTCTACAAGGTTTATGATATGTACTTCATATCCTCTTGCCTCAAGCGTTGCCTTAGAGCTTGCGAAAAGCTCTAGTTTAGGGTCTGTGACGATAATTGAGGCTTGGTTTTCCGCTCTGCTGTAAAGGTCTATCATAGGGAAAACAAAAATTTCACCTTTACCACTTCGTGTAATACCTATGATAAGGTTATTTACAGGGCTGTCGTCTATATACAGCTTGTTTTCATATCTGCAAACAGGCACACCGCCACCGCCCCAAAACCTTACCTCTGTTTCAAAAACTTCTTTGTACTGCGCCTGTATCTCCGAAAGTTCAGTCCACCTAGCACTGCCTTTTTGACCTACATTGTTGTCCTTAAAGCTTATGCGCACAAGGTAAATCATGCGTATATTGATAACGATTATCGCAAGTATCGCTATGATATATATAACACTGTACTGTCCGATTTTGCTAAAATCAAAAGCTGTAAAAAAAGAAAAATCTTGTACTTCTCCCTTTAGCTGACCTATCAGTTTTGGAAGTGATACTATGCAGTAATTTATTAATATGAATAATATAAATGAAAAGAGCAGACAGCAGGCTAGTATTATCTTTGGGTTAGATATAGCCTTGTTTGCTCTCATTAATGTTTTTTTGTTTTTAAAAATGTTCACCTTTTCACTCCTTTAAATAAAGAAAAAACCGCTCCTTTGCAGAAACGGTTTTCTTTATCACTTATATGCTTTTTTGCGATGAGTTATAGTAAGTACAAGAATGATTATCTCATTATCCTTAATTTCAGAAATCACCCTGTAATCGCCTATTCGGTATCTCCACTGACCGCTAAGATTGGCAGTAAGACCTTTTCCGTGTTGTCTAGGATTTTCACAGCCAATAAGGTTTTTTTCAATCCACCCAAGTATAAATTGTCTAGTGTATTTATCAAGTTTTTTTAGCTCTTTAAGTGCCCCCGGAGTATATTGTACTGTATACATTATTCCTCCTCAAGCATTTTAAGAACTTCTTCATGAGTGTAAGTTATAGGGTTTTTTCTGTGTTCTTCAATTGCTTCATGATACGCTTTTAAATCGTATTCCTCTTCTATTTTCTCTAAAACAGATGTCCTCACAAGTTCAGACACAGTCATTCCATGCATATCAGCGTAAGACTTGAATAGAGTGTTTTCCTCATCGTTAATTCTAAGTGAAAGTGTTGCCATATATATCAACTCCTTGTGTAATACATTGTATTACATTATATTCTCTTTGTCAAGTTTTGATTATTATATGGCAAATTTCTTTTTTAATTCACATTAGAATGCAAACAATCCTACAACTTCTTTTGCAATTGTTATAGCTCCCACGATAAGCACACCGCCTAATACGACAAAAGGAAGTGCTTTCTTTGCTTTTTCTCTGCCCTCTTGACCACCTACTATACACAGCACACCATTTATAACAAGTGCTACTGCAACAAGCGCCCATGTAAGCGGTGTAAACCATGCTAGGAAATTAGTTATTGTTTGTTCAAATCCTGCCATTATTTAACCTCTCCTTTCTTATTTTTTCTTTTTTTAGCTAAAATATATAAAATTATCACGGCAGTGATAATCGCTAAAAACAATAGTATTGAAATGCCGTAGTCTTGCAAAAATTGCACCCAAAAAGGTATTTGTTCTACCTCTTCATAGACTGCTGTATGCTCTATCTTATAGAGCTTTTCTACATCGCTTGGCACTTCATATACAGCCTCATAATGTGCTTTTGCCTCAAGTATTTCTGTTTGTGGTACTACTGTGTCGTGTCCACCGTAAAAGGCTGTAAAAGTAGCAACATTACGCTCACCATAAATTGTTGCGTTTTGACAAATCACACCGTTTTCATCGGTGAAAATATCGCCGTTCCACTGGGCAGAATTTAACCTGTAAAATTTACTGTCTAAATGCAGATAATTAAGGAATAAATCCTCATAGCCTGCAAGCGGTGGAACTGTGCCGTCAAAAGGTATCATCTCTCCTTCAAAAAGAATGTAAGCACCGTCTACCCCTGTCATTTTTACAGGGATAATAACATCGTCTATCCATTGCCAATTGTCATCCTCAGTTCTGTTATAGTAAAGAGGGATTTCTATAGTAACACCGTACTCTTCATAGTAGTAAGGCACTGTGATATACTCTTTGTGGTCACCTGCATAACTGCTTTTATTTATGGTTACACCCTGCTCTAGACTGATTGTTTTTTCGTCAGTTAAAATAGTCTCATAGGTGACTTCTTTAAGGTCTAAGATATAACTTCCAGTATCTGTTTTAAGCTCGTGCTTTTCTGCAAAATCTGCATTTTCTAAAAGCATAAAGTCACTTTCTGTATGCTCAAAAGTTACGTCTTCGCCTACAGCTTTTTCTTCCAAAACCTGTGATGATGTATCTTTTAAAACATAGGTTTTGCCTTCATGTTCAATCTGATTTTCAAAGCTGTATGTCTCATCTTTGTTTTCACTTTGCACGGTCACAGTGTCAGTAATAGTGCCGTCCTCGTGTTCGTTTATATTTGTAGCACCTAAAAAAGTGCAAAAAATAGGCACCGTCATAGACAGTGCTAAAATCTGTTTTAATTTCATTTAATTTAAGTCCTTTCCTTTCGGTAAAAAATAAAAAAGTCAACCACATTTGCAGTTGACTTTTAGCTTGGTATTTAATTCATGCTATCTTCGTTTTAATTTGCTTTTAATTTTATCTATTATGATATCTACTTTTTCTTTGCTGTATTGCTCATAAAGATAATTTCCTAGGTTCGGAGTAATTTCATTTGGGTTAACATCATCTAGGCGAATGAGAAACCATTTTTTCTTCTTATTAACTAAATTAGCCAGTGAATTTGATAATTCATATTTAGCATAGTTTGAAGACTTAGTGTGCCTACTTATAAATATTATATAAAGGTCACATTCTTGTATACCTTGATTTATATTATCCATCATTAAGTCTCCTGCGCTTATATCTTCTTTATCAATCCAATAATTCAATCCCTTTTCTTTCATCTTTAAGACAAAATCGTCTACTATATCTGAATTTTTGTGACAATATGATATAAAAACTTTTTCTTTATGAGATGTATGTGAAAAAAATCCCTTTTTCTCTAATTCAGCTTTATCGGGAAACAAGAATAAACTATGAAATTTTTCCTCTAGCAAATCATCATGTGGAGGACAGGCTAGCAAGTTATATGCTTGTGCTAATATAGCACTGGCAGTCATATCGTCATAGCTTAGATGTCTTTGTATCTGTAGGCTGTTCTCATTTATAATTGCCATGATTTCATCTTTGTTTTCTGAGGTTATTACACACAGGTGACACTCTAAAGAATAGGGATTATTATTTACGAAGACCGAAAACATTCCGTCTAATGAGACCAAACTATTAATCTTTTTTAAGACGGAAATATAGCTGTTCCTGTGCTCATATGGAATACTAAAAGTGAACTCGAACATAGTGTAGAACTCCTTGTTAAAATAATGAAATTTCTTTCCATTATAACACATTCTACAAAAGCAGTCCATGTTGTAATAAGCCTTTAAAATGCCAACAATCGCAGAGGCTCGAAAAAACGCAAGCACAGTGTTTTTCTGTTCATCTTTGCTTAGTTTAATTCTCAATATCTTCACGATAAATCATCTTCCTTTTCACTATTTATCCTTATGACTTTTTCGATTGTTCTTTCTACCAACAAAAAATAAAATAGAAATGCCTAAGACTGAAATAGCTAATAAGGCATATGGAAGTACTTTGAAGTCGTCACCTGTGTACGGTGTGCTTGGGATATGTTTTTCTGTGTAACTCATTGTCATACCACCGATTTTAGGGTCGTCTGCTACTGCAAGCGTTGGAATGGACTCTTCGGTTATATCTGTGATACTAAAATAGTGTTTAGTTGGGTCTATCTCGAAACGGTCAGGAGCTATCATTTCTTGTAGATAATACTCACCGTATCTAAGTGGCTCTGATACTGCATAGCCTGTTTCGTCTGTTGTCACTTCTTGCACAAGTACATCATCAAGTGTGAATATTCCATAAGTTGCATTTGCAAGTAGCGCACCGCCGAATTTGTCCGCTTTAGAATACCTTAAAATATTCATAATAGGCTCGTCATACATAATAACTTCTTGCACGATATCCGTTGCAGTCACTTCAAATTCAATTGTATTTGCTATAAGGTAGCCTATAGGTGCGAGGTCTTCTACTAAATAGTAAGTGCCGATAGGAAGTCTTTCTATATAGAACGGTTTATCGCTTGAAGTCCATTCATAGACTATGTTCCCGTCTACATCTTCGATGTGTAATTTTGCACCCGGCAACTCTTCGCTCAACCCTATTTCTCTTTTACTGATTTCAACCTTTGTAAAATCGTCTTCCATGTGAACTTGTTGAAGAACTCCTGTTGATGTTACCTCAAATTCCACCTCATTCGCAACAAGGTAACCTAAAGGTGCGAGGTCTTCTACTAGCTTATACTTGCCGACTGGTATTCTTTCAATGTAATGTGGTGTATCGGTGGAAGTCCATTCGTAAAGAATATTGCCGTTTAGGTCTTCAATATGAAGTTCTGCACCCGGTAGCTCTTCGCCTGTCACTATATCAGTTTTGCTGATTTCAACTTTTGTAAAGTCGTCTTCCATGTGAACCTGTTGAAGAACTCCTGTGGCAGTCACTTCAAACTGGATTTCATTCGCCACAAGATAACCTGCAGGAGCGAAAGTTTCTATTAGTTTGTAAGTGCCGACTGGTATTCTTTCAATGTAATGCGGTGTAGTTGTCGATACCCATTCGTAAAGAACAGTACCGCTTAAATCTTCAATGCGTAAGCTTGCGCCTTCTAGCTCTTCACCTGTCACTATATCTGTTTTGCTTATCTGTAGTTTCGTGGTGTCATTTGTGAAAGTTGTTGTGCCGTTGTTGCTGATGACGGCTGTTTGACCGTTTGCTGTGAGTGAAAAAGGGTACACAGTGCTGTCGATTATATGCCCTGTAGGAGCTGTTTTTTCAATAAAAAGATAATCGCCAAGAGTTAAGTTATCTAAAGTGTAAGTCGTACTTCCTGTCATTTGTCCTGCAAGTGTGTCAACTCCTGCCTCATAGGTTTTGTTGTTATTCACATCATTGTAAACCTCTGCTATCATTCCTGTAAGAGCTGTGCCGTCTGTACTTACTTTATTTACTTGTACGCTTGCCCTTGCAAGCACATTATTAAAAGAAACAGTAGCGGTCTCGTTTGCTACAATAGTAACAGGTTGACTTGCAGGCTGTACGTATTTGCTAGGTGTATTAACTTCTGTTACTGTGTATGTACCCGGTGTAAGGTCGGGTATTGTTATACTGCCGTCTGCGCCTGTGGTGACGGTGGTGTCAACTCCTGTTCCTGTCACTCTGAATTGTAAGCCACTAACTATTCCGTCCTCTGAGGTTTTAGCAATTCTTAGCGAGCCGTTTAGGTTGACAACTACGTTTAACTCAATTCTCATCGGGTCACGTCCAAATCCAACACTGGCAACGTCTTGTGTGGTTGGTGCGTCATATATCATGCCAGGGGATATATCCCAATAAAAAACATCAACATTATAGCCAAAGCGTATTATACCGTTAGGGTTAGGTGTGCCAGAGGCTGTTAGTGTGACTTGATTTCCGCTTTTTGACACTGTAACGCCAGAATTATTATAGATGGGTGTGTCACTGTAATTTGAAAGTGAGCCGTTAGTATCTGTGAGGGTTATACTCTCACCTAAATCAAGTGTTACAGTTTGTCCATTAAAGCTAGGAACTGTATAAAATTTATTAACCTCTGCATTGACTGCATTTTTAAAGTTATTATATTCTGTCATGTTGATAGGTCCACTTAAGCTACTAGGCACATTTCCTTGGTCTTCCCATATCATTATTTGAACATATAACTCTGCAACTAGTGTGCTTGCTATTCCTGCTACATTTAGATAACGTCCGTAATAGTCCATAAAAGTGTATCTATCTCTAGTTGCGTCATCAAGAGGAGTTTCAATATATCCTGTGTTCATAGCACCTAAGTCGGCAGGTAGGTCAATACAGTAAACTATTCTTTGACCGTATGGGTCGGGTGTGGTGCCTGTTATCCTAATTCGCTTGCCGTACCAACCGCTAAAAGTTTTACTAGGATATACCATGCGAGCGGAGGAAAGACCAAATTCACTAAATTGTGAAACTGTGTAGTCTGTGGCGATAAGGGCAGGGGCGTCTGCAATGTAAAGTTCGGGTAAAACTTCTTCGGCAGGAGGCAATTCACCTTGTGGCTCTTCACTTGGTGTGGGTTCTGTACTTGGTGTAGGCTCTTCACTTGGTGTGGGTTCTGTACTTGGTGTAGGCTCTTCACTTGGTGTGGGTTCTGTACTTGGTGTAGGTTCTTCACTTGGTGTAGGTTCTACAGCTTGTGCAGTCCATAGTCCATATATTGTAATGTCTGAATTTTGCGTAGCATTAAAAAAAGAAAAATTAAAGTCTACTTCGCTTTCAGTGTTTTCTTTATCTGTATACCACCCTTTAAAGGTATATATGATATCGTTTTCTGTGACTGTGTCATCAGCCTTGGGGGTAGTGGGTTCTTCTATTAATGTAAGGTCAGAGGTTAAAACTTGGTCTGTAGGAGGTGTGAAGCTTTCTTTACTTCCACTGCCCACATATTCAAATTTAACCGTGGTAGAAAATTCAATAGGTACTACAGGTGGTTCTTCCTCACCTGCGGTGGGTGTGGTGGGTGTTTCTGTTGTTGCTACCTCTTCAATTACGGTAGGCAAGTTTGGTATTTCCTCTGCTACAATCGGTGTAGCTCCTAAAAATGTGCAAAAAGAAAGCACCGCCAATAGCAGTGCTGTAAGTTGTTTTAATTTCATTTAATTTAAAATCCTTTCTTTGATTAGTACCATGCTATGGTATATTTTACGGTACCGTCTGAGTAGACGACATCATTTATGCGATATCCAGTAATGCCCTCTTTTGCGCCCCAAACACTCTCAGCATAAATCGCAGCACCCGAGGCTGTGTCAAACAAACCGTCTGAAATTTGACCGCTGACTATATGCGGAGCAGGAGTTGGAGTTGGAACTGGTGTTGGAGCTGGAGTAGGTACAGGAGTTGGAACTGGTGTCGGTGCAGGAGTTGCGACAGGTTGTGCAGTTGGTTGTGTTGCAGGCTTTGGTGTGGCTGTAGCCTGTGTTGCAGGTTTAGAAGTTGCCTGTGGTTTTGGTGTAGACTGTGAGCTAGGTTTAGCAGTTGCTTGTGGTGTAGGAGTTGCAGTTGTTTCTTCTTCTTTGCTCTCGTCTTCTTCCTCTGCTTCCTCTTCACTTTCAGTATCTTCTGTCTCAGAAGATTGTGCCTTTAAATCTTCCATATACTGTGCATTTCTTCTTTGTAAATAATCCGAATACTCTTCAAGTGTTAAATCACCCTCGGGTGTGCTTATCAAGTTACCTGTGTACTCACTTTCTGTCTCATCTTCGTTTTCTTCTGCCTTATCCTCTTGCACATCTTCGCTAGGAAGCACACTAGAGCTAGGCTCGACACTGTCACCTGTAGCACAAGCAACAAGCGAGAGCAGCATTGCTGTTATCATTAATAGTAGTATTGTTTTTTTCATAATTTTGTCCTTTCTGTGTTGACGTCATATTGTAATCATACCATAGTTTACCAGTTTCTAAACAGTAAAAAAAGAAAAATGTAAATATAGTATAGTTGACTTTTGAGTGATTTAAGCATATAATATGGGTGTAAGGTATTACCGATAGAACGGTTACCCCGAAATTTTAGTTAAAGAATAACCGCAACCTTTGGGCAGGGGCGGTTATTTCTTTTTGTCTATGTGCTTAAGTAGTAGAAAAACTACTAGGTTGATAATCAAAATTACTATAGATAGCATTTCAAAATCATTCATACATATCACCCTCTTTCCTTTTGGATTGAGGGTATTTTATTTAGAAATATACCCTCTAGGGTTAGAGGGTAACCGTCCACCGTTTATTTGTAATACCTTACGCTGTAATTATATGCTCTTTGGAAGTTTTTGTCGAATTAGAATTCAATGTCTACATTTTGACCTTGTGAATTAAGTTTTTGTCTAAGGTCGAAATTTATTTCTCTTAGCTTATGAATTTCATTATACTTATCGTCAAGTGCAGTTCGCAGTTCGTAGTTTTCTTCTTGCATTCTTTCCATTTCTTGCTCAAGAGCATGAATAGATGAAATCTGAGCTTTGATATTTCTTTGCTCGGCAGTTAATAATTTTTCACGATAGTCATTTTTGATTTTTTCTTCAGTTAAAAAACTTTTTATACTACCTGTATCTGCAAGTATGATAGATTTATTTTTATCCGCTTGTTCAATTATTTTATCATGTTGTGAGGATAAGTGTTTGTTTGAGGGGTTAAGATTTTGCTGAATGGCATTATGGTTAGTGGTTTCGTAATTTAACCTCATATTTAAAAGTTTTTCTATTTCAGCTCTAGTTTCTTGAGGTATTTTTTTTAGATATTTATAGTATATAAAAATTGAAAGAAATAAACTAGATATTAGACCACTTATAAATGAGGTTAAAATATCCCAATAATTCATTTTAAAAACTCCATTCTGTATTTGTAAAATAATAAAAGTTATCATACTTATAACTAAGCTAATAAGGAAATTTCTAAAATATAGTTTACCACTTATTTTGTTTTTTTGCAAGATTTCACCTCCGTTATAAATTAACACCTTTTATGAATTCATCAATTGTAAATCCATAAAAAGCTGATAGTTTTTGTAGTGATTTAATACTGGGTTCAGTTTTGCCTGTCTCGTAATATGCATATGCAGAACGTGTCAGATTGAGCATTTGTGCAAGCTCGTACTGTCTAATCCCTTTTCTTGTTCGCATGAAAGCCATTTTTTCACCGAGTGTCATATTAAACTCCTTTCGTTAAAAAGGTAAATCGTCTTCTGTGAAGTTTTGAAAGTCTTCGTCTGCAAGCTCACTGTAGCTCATGTTTGTGTGTTCCGTTTCATCGACAAGCTCTTCAAAAGATGAATTTTTGTGAGGCTCTACAGTTTGCTCTTTTACCTCTTCTTTTTCTTTTTTAAAGCTAGGGTATTCAATTTCTTTTACTTCTACATAAGTTGATATCCTTTTGTTATTGTTTTTGTCTGTGTACTCTCGTAATTTTGGTGCCTCTGTAAGTCGTCCTGTATGTATTGTTAAGTTCATTGTTTTTCGTCCTTTCAAAGTTAAAGAATTCTGCTCAACTTGAGCAGGATTTTTTTGTAGTATGTTATATCGTTTTTTTTCTACTTCAAACAGAAGTGCTAATCTAAAATCGTATGTTTTAAATAGCACTTCATTTGTGATTGTACTATACGCTGTTGTGTTTTCAAACTCGACTACACCTTTTTTGTAAAGAATATCACTAAGTAGCGACGCTCTCAAATCTTCTTTAATAATAGACATGAATGTAGTTAAAAGTTCTATTTTATCCACATCATTCTCGGCTTGCGATAAAAAAGAATTAATGTTACTGATAGCAAGGTCAAATTCAACAGGAGCGTATATTCGTACAGGTTTCTTTTTTCTAAACATAATTAGCATTCCTCATATAAGTATTTTTTTAAAACATTTATGAGATTATAAAACACTTCACCTTGCAACATATAAGTGTAATGATGTAGCGAGGTGATTTCGTGACAAGCATTTAGATATTTTTTCTTTTTGCAATATTGGTCAATTGGAATTAGTTGCAGTAGGTATCTAAAATGATACTCACTTTGCTTGTATTCTTTAGATGTTTTAAGAGTAGAAAAACTATTAAGAAAATCTATAAGGACTTGTTTAGCCTCGATATTGTTATCACATGAAATGTCGTAGTCGTGGTATATATAATCACCTGCATTACACAAGAAATTATCAATTTTTTCAATTAGATTTTCAAGAATTAGTTCGTCTTTTTTACCCATATTTCACCTCTCTTTTTATAAGTAAATTAATTCTGCTCAACTTGAGCAGAATTCTTTTGTTGTGTAAAATCGTGGTCTTTAAACAGCTCTATTAAGTTATCAAAGATATCTGAGTGAAGTATAAATGAAGTTTGGTCTAACTCAACCAAATGTTCACATACGTTTATATATTTTTCTTCTTTAAGGCTGTCTTCGATATCTACTAAGTGAAGAGCGCATAAAAATTTAAGCTTAAATGTTTGATTGTTTAGTTTGTCTAAAGTCAAAGAGGTATCTGCTTTTAGCTTTGAAAAATAAAAAAAGAAGTTGATTAAAACTTCCTTTGCTTTCAGATTATCCTTGCCCTTAACATCGTATGGACTAAAGTATGAATATCTTATTTGCTCTAAAAATTTATCAACTCCAAAAATGAGTTCATCAAGGGTCAATTTCTTTTGCACTGTGCAACTTCACCTCTCTTACTTCTCGTAATATTTTTTCGCTTAAGCTTTTAAGCTCTGACGGATATTTAGTAGTCTCAAAAGAAAACAATAGAGATTTCTTTATCATAGTTTCAAGCTCCTTATCATTCTTTTTCATCTTTTGAAAAATATGCGATAAGTGCTTTTTCGACTATCTCAGAAAACTGTTTGTCGGTTAAAGTTTTTTTAGTGTAGGGTAAAAACTTTTCTTTGTCAATTTTGTACTGCTCTTTTTTTGCTGATGTATTTGATTTTACAAATACAGGTAAAATATTATCAACGCTGACACCCTCCGCGGTTGAAATTTCTCTAAGCTGTTTTGCTTGCGCAAATGTAGGTGTCTTTTGCTCAACGGCGATAAACTCACTTACTACAGTTTGCTCATCGGTTGATAGATACGATAATTCAACTCCGACAGATATTCCCATTTGGTCGGTGTCGACAAGGTTTATAAGTTCATTTGTAAGATACGTTAGCCTGATGTAGCGTTGAATTTGTGCCCTGCTCTCTTCTGCACTTTCGGCTATGATTTCTATAGATGTTTTACCCTCGTTTAACTTCTGCTCAACTTGAGCAGAAGTTAAATCGGCTCTATTTCCTTGTCGCTTAATAGCCTCAAGTCTCATCTTATATGCCTTGCCTTTTTCGCTTGGTGAGATATTAGTTCTTTGTAAATTGCAGTCGGTCATGATTATAATTGCCTCGTCATCGTCAATGGCTCTGACCTCTGCTTTAAGAGTTTTTATACCTGCAATCTCACAAGCTCGTTTTCTTCTGTGACCGCTTATAAGCTCGTATCTGCCGTCTGCTTTTTCACGGACAATTGCAGGTACTAATTGACCTGTGCTTTTTATCTTTTCGGCAAGCTCTGCCATGTCTGCATTGTCTACCACCTTGTAAGGGTGGTCGTGGAAGTCGTCCAGTTGCTCTAGTGGGATTTCCTTGTAGTTTGTTTGAACAGGAGCTTTTCCCATTAATGTGTCATATACTTCTTTGTTTGGTTTTTGCTCAAAAGCGGATAAATTAAATTTGCTCATTTTCTTCTCTCCTTAAAAAATAAAAAAAGAAATGTATTTGCTACATTCCTAGTTTTAATGTTATTCTGTTTTCTTAATCTAAATGACTTTGCTTTCAGTGGTTGAAGTTGCACTTAGAAGTTTATCGTAAATTTGTAAAGTGTCTTTAGTTATGGTGAAAATCTCTTTTTCTCCATACTTCATATTTAATACTGTCTTTTTATTTAAGGTCGTGTAAATACCAAAATCAAGTTGCTGTAAAAATTCATCGTTGATTTCGGTTTTGTCGAGTATAAAGTAGCCGTTGGTTTTTTGCTCTTTCATGCGTTTCAAAAAGGTCTCATCATCAATTAGTTTTTTTATCTCACCGTATCTTAAAACTTCTTGCAAATTTATATAAATAATAACTAACATAATCGCAGCTATTATATATATGTATAATTTTATTTCAACTAAGAAACCTATGTCGATTTTTTGAAGTTCTAAAATCAAGATAAAGGCACTAAGCGAAATAAAGAATATGCAAAAAAATAACTGCCGTAAAAAATCATAGCTTATACAACTTGATGTAATAGTCTTTGTTTTTTTTAGTCCGTCATAAGAGAAAATTAAAAAGGCGATTACCAAAGCTATTGATAGGTGTACTGCAACAACATCCGTTAAAAATATTTGTGCCACTATGAAAAGTATATACAAAATAAATGAGGTTACATTTACTTCTAACATCATTATAAAGAATAGATTTTTTAGAAACCACGTCATTAATGTTACTCCTCTATCTCGGTTGCTGAATTTTCAAACATTCCTGTTTCTACATAGTTTTTATTTTCTGCAAGATACTCTAATATATCCTTGTTTAATTTGCAAGTAATTTTTCTGCTTTTTGCTGAATAAAAATCGCTGTTGCCTAAATTCATTAGTGTCTTGCAAGCCTCAGTTCCTTTGTAACGTGCGTATCGTCCAGCAGAAATATAAAGACTTGGGTTTTGAATTCTCATTTCAAAAGGTATGGTTTTAAGTTCTTTCTCACCATAAAGTAATTTAGCGTTTAGTAAATCTATATCGGAATTTAAAATAACTTCCTCAGTGAAATTTACATAAGCTTTTGCGACTGGGCTTTTTTTCTTATAATAATAAATGCTTTTCCCAAAGGCTGTTGTTTCGCCAATGTGAACTGATGAAGGGATAGAGGTGTCAAATATTTTGATTTTATCACCGTAAGTGCTTTTGATAAATTCTGTGACTTCTCTATGGAAAGTGCTTAGTGGGTGTAACATAGTAATTAATATTCCTTTTATTTCTATGTTAGGGTTTAGTCTTTTCTTTACGTTTCCTATCGTTGATATTAATGCCTCTATTCCTTTTGTAGATAAGAGCTGTGCCTGTGTAGGAATTATAACTTCGTCACTTGCGACCAGTACGTTAAGTGTGATTATTCCAAGTGAGGGCATACAGTCAATTATGATGTAGTCATATGTCTTTGTGTAGTTTTTCAATAAAAAAGAAAAAATTTGCTCACGGCTCATAACAGATATGAGGTTAACTTCAAGTCCTGCCAGTTCAATATTTGAGGGAATAAAATCAACTCCCTCATCATGTGAAATGATAGGGGAATTGAAGTCGTAGTTTTCGTCATCGTTTATCACTGCCTGCATTGCAGTTGTAAGTGTGTTATGAAGTTCATCGGGGTTTTGAACGCCAAGAGAGATAGACAAGCTACCTTGACTATCTGCGTCTACAAGTAAGACTTTCTTTCCTTGTTTTGCTAATCCTATTCCAAGATTTACAGCAGTAGTAGTTTTACCTACACCGCCTTTTTGGTTTGCTATTGCTATTATTTTTGACATTTTCATATTCTCCTTATTTTTTAATTGCAAATGTAGTTACGATTAAATCGTTTATTTCAAACATTAAACTTGCGATAATATCCAATTCGCTGTAATCGCATTTAATCTTATCGAAATCTGAATGTTTGTAAATTGTTTTTGCTATCTTGTAAACTGCCTCGTCGGGAATGGTTCGCTTTTTTGAGACCTCTTTAATGTAGTCAAACATTTTAAAATACTCTTCGTTTGCACCACAGGTGAAATAGTCTTTTTTAACACAAAGCTTTCGCACGTTACATTCAAGTAACGACTGATGTTTAATAATTGTCATTTAATATTCCTCCTCAATCTGATTAAGACTTTTAAGCCAGTGATGACCGTACTTATCTGTCTCAAAATTTATTTGATATTTTTTAATTCCTGTTTTTACTGCGATACTGTTTTTGTCTTCTGTCGGTTCAAGTAGAGTGATTTTTGATAAAGTAGGGGAGAACCCATACTTTATATTTAGCATTTCTTTTGCAATTTTTTTAAGCTGTAAATCTGTAAGTTTTTTCACTTAATATTCCTCCTTTAAAAATAAAAAAATAACTTCTGCTCAACTTGAGTAGAAGTTCAAATTTAATGAATTTAGTTGTAATTTGCTAGGTTGTTTGCTTGACGTGCAGGGGGTCAGCGGTTCAAGTCCGTTATCGCCCACCAGTCGAAAACCCCAACACGCAAATCGCGTGTTGGGGTTTTTTCTATGTTTAAAAGTCGTGAAATAACAAAGCTATCACATAAAAAAAGGAAAACCCAGTAAAGCTTTTAATCAAAAAATCCGCAGGATTTTCACAACAATTCTCAATTCTTAATTCTCAATTATTAACTATTGCTAAACAAAGCAGCTCCTAGGGCTGCTTCTTCTTCGTTTGTGGGCATTTGTACTTTGGCGTTAAATTTTTTTGACAAGATTTCTCTTAGCGCCTTGTTTTTTCTCACACCGTTTCCTGAGCATACTAAGTATTTAAAATCTCGTTTTTCAACGTCATTAAATGGCTTAAATAGATTAAAAAGCTCTTCCGCCATGCCGTTTAGGACGCCTTCTATAAAATGCGCTGGGGTGAAATTTTCCACGGATAGATTTTTGATGCTTCCTTTTATGTCGACGTCGTCTCTTGTCCCGTCAAATCTTGTGTCGACTATGAGCTTGTCGGTCAAATTTTTATCGTAACATTCTGCCATAGCCATGTAGGCGTTTTCACAGGGTTTTCCTGTCACGGTTTCTGTTATTTTTCTAAAGAAATTTTCTAAAAGTGCATAGGCTCTGCCTCCACACAGTGCGGCACCGCATAAAAGATACTTGTCCTCGCTCAGCGGTCTAAGCTCTAAACCTTTATAATAAACGGCTTTGTCGGTGCAAATCGAAATCTGACTACCCGTGCCTATATTTATAAGTATAGAGTTCTCTGGGTGTGTTACAGCACCTATAAAGCTTGCTTGATTGTCGCCTATTGCCACTGCTACCTTTGTGCCTTGCTTTGTTTTTCCTATAGTTTTTGTAAGCGCGGTGACTTTTGGCAGATAATCTTTGTCAAAATTAAGTGTTGATACTGCTTTTTTGTCAAAGTCATTACTCAATATGTCAAACAAACCCAGTGAGTGGGCGTTTGATATATGCATTATCGGTGACTTTTCGCCTGTAAGCTTCATTGCAAGATAGTCTCCGATAGTGCAAAGTTTCACTGCGTTTTGTGGTATTTGGTTTTTGCAAAAATTAACAAAATGTGTAAGCATCCCATAGCCTGTCGGGAGTTTGTATCCTGTAATATTCTCTAATTTATCAGAATATGTGTTTTCAAAGTTATAATTTAAACTTCCCCTAAGATCTTGCCAAGTGTAAAGTGGGCCTGTGCTGTTGCCGTCTTTATCCAAATACAAAATGCCGTGCATTTGGGTGCTGATACCAATTGATATCGGTTTGTATTTTTCTTCAAATTCACTAATTTTTGGGAGCAATGCATTTACTATGCCCTGCGGATCTTGCAGTCTTTCAAAGCTCTCATTACTTTTTACATTGAATGTATTAGCAAACTGAAAAACTTCTACGAACTCCATTTTTTCTAAAGCTAGCACACAGCAACATATTTTTGATGTGCCTATGTCTATACCTAAAGAATAATTCATCTGATCAATCCCTCTTATAATCGTCTAATTGTTTTGGTGCAAAACGACTGCACTCCTCTTCATTGTAAAGGGCAAAAGTGTTTTTGCCGTTAGCTTTGCTCTTATACATAGCAAGGTCTGAGTTTTTAAACAACTCTTTAAAGTCTTTGCCGTTATCAGGTGCAATTGCCACGCCGATACTACAAGAAACAGTTACTTTAACACCGTTATCGCCGACATAGGTTTTTATTACGCTGTCACAAATCTTTTTCGCCTTTCTTTCTATGTCTTCTTTATGAAGTGTTGCCTTGATAAATCCGATGAACTCGTCACCGCCTATACGGCCTACTACGTCGCCTTTTCTGAAATTATTCTCAATTTTTCCTGCAATTTCTTTTAAAACACTGTCGCCATAGGCATGACCCATGTTGTCGTTAATTCCTTTGAAATTGTCAAGGTCAAATAAAAACAGTGTTCCGTTTTCTGAATGTTCTAAATGCTCTTTTATTAGAGACTGAGAAGTTGCCTTGTTGTAAATATTTACAAGTGGGTCGATTTGAGCAATGTTTTTGAGTTTTGATTGCTCATTAATTGTCTCGTGTACATCGTCATACACGGTGCAAATTGCCACAATATTGTCTGGAGTAGACTTTGGGTGAAGCATAACGCTTGAGCGTATCCAGTGATAATCGCCTTGTGGGGTTCGTGTTCTGTATGTATAAGAGAACTCTTCATTTCCATCTTTAAAATGGTTTTTGATATAGTCTATCGACGAACCTTTTATCAGGTCATAAAAATCCTCTTGATGGACGGTTTGTATAGCCTGTTGTTGTATATACTCGGTATAAGTAAGCCGTGGTGAAATCTCCTGTTGCTTACCTTCTACTATAAGTCTTAGGAGCTTATCGTTTGTGCAGTCTATTTCTGCAACTAAAAGTGCCTTTGACAAAATTAAGTCTTTATAGAAAATATCTTTTTCAAAATTTTCTTGGTCCGCTCTTAAAGCGTCAAAACCTGCCATCATGAACATTCCTACATACATTACCAAAAGCCATGTGATAGATGCAATTAGTTGATGAGTATTTAAAAAGGCTAAATCAATCTTTGTTATATAAACCATGCCATTTGCTATTAAATAAATATTTGAAAGTGTTGCGATTGCTATATAGGCATAAATTTGCTCTGTCCTTTGCCTAATAACTCTTAAATATCTTTGAGGAATAAGCTTTATTATGAATAGGGTAAAAATTGTACTTACAAGTGAGGTAAGTATTAAGATAGTCCAAAACCAGAGTTTGTCGGTTGATAGCTCTAAAATACTCTTACCCGTAATTATGGAGATAAACGATGAGCATATAGCCCTTGATACCATAATGTTTGTGTTAAATGTGAGTATGCAGGCTATGCGGGTAATGGTGCTTTGTCCTTTGAAAAAGAACATAATTGTGCCCGTAAATACCACGAGCATTATTCCATAGCCTAAGGAAGACATAGAGCCAAATAGACAAAGGGAAACGGTTCCTACAAGTCCTGTAAGAAATGAAAATACTAAAAGTCTTAACAAAGAGTTTCGTACTTCAAAGATATCCTCTATAAGTCTTAAAAAACAGACAGTGAGGGTGCAAAACATAAGCATAAAGCCTATGGTAAGCAAGATAATATGCATAAATAACATCCTTTCGTGCACCAAATGCACTATAATATATATAGATAGATAATTATAGCATAAAAAGTAGATATTTGTAAATAAAAAACAGTGGCAAAAAATACAATCGTCAAAGGGCGAAGTATTTTTTGCCACCAACTTTATTATATAAATGTAATTATACTACTAAAAATGCCACATAAGCGCCGAGTATTCCAAGGCAAGATAAAATTTGTACTAGTTTGCTCTTTGTAAATTTAACAAGAATAAGAGCGAGCACCGATGCACCTGCACCGAACATTAAGAGGTTAATTGTTTTTGGGTCTGCAAAATCAAATAGGCCAGGACCTATATAGAAAATATCCGTAACACTTAAAATAGTGAAGTTGAACAGATTGCTTCCCAAAATATTTCCTATTGCAATGTTGTAGTTTCTTAGTCTAAACAGTGAAACTGTTGAAGCAAGCTCTGGAAGAGATGTAGCAATTCCTAAGAACAATGCACCAGCAAGACCTTTGCCAAGGCCTAGTTTTGCAGATAGTTCGTCGGTTACAAATGTAATTACTATACTTATTGCAACTATGCCAAGGGCAACTAGTATAAATCTTGGTATGATTTGTTTTACTGTAAGCGAAGAGTTACTTGTGTCTTCAATTTCTTCTCCCGCGCCGTCAGTGTTTTCGTCGGATAGAAATCTAATTCCAAATATGTATAGAACTAGGATAATCACCGAGGTGACATTTATTGTAATAACTTCTAAATTTAAAACATTAAAGAAGTTTAAGAGCATTGCACCATAAATTAGTACAACAAAGACCGATACAGCAAAATGGCCTTTAGCAACTTTATGCTTGCTGTAGTCTTTAAAAAACAGTAAAATCAATGCTCCAAGTATACAAAGGTTAAATAAGTTACTTCCCAAAATGTTTCCCATGGAAAGTCCGGCTTCACCTAAACCAAGGGTAGACGAAAGGCTGGTGAAGAGTTCAGGCAGTGAGGTTATTGCCGAAAGCATAACACCGCCGATAAAAGCACCAGACAAATGAGTCTTTTTATCTATCAAGTCCACATACACAGAAGCCTTGTTTGACAAAAACACGACAGCCGTCGCCGCAAGCAAATATGCAGCTATAAGAAAATATAAATTATCCATTTCTTCCTCCAAAATTTTATATCAATAAGAAAAAGCAGGCATAAGACCTGCTTTACGCTAAAAAATAATATCACAATATAGAAAGCTTGTCAATGAAAGTTCAAGATAAAATTTCGTATATATAATAGAAAGAGGATGTATTGTGTGGTATAATGCCTTTATTCGTTCAATTTAGACAAAAGAGAAGAAAAAACAATTGTATTCTAAAAAATATTTTTTCATAATATTTAATAAATTGATAGTAATATGCAAATTTCGACTTTTGGCTAAAAAGAAGTATGACTTCGACTGATTTACATAATATTTTTGGCGGATTTACTGCCACCAATTTTGCGATATAAGAAAAATGGCTTATTTAGGGGGATTTTTCGACTTTTTTGGCGCAAATAAACTGTATTTTGTGATGATATTTGCGGCAAAGTATAATTCAAATAAGAAATTAGGCAAAAATTAAGTAAAAATAAGTTCATAATAATTTGCAAGCGAGCTTATATTTATCCAATAATATGTATAAATATTCCTAAATTACAGAATTGTTACCTGTCCTATACATAATAGTAGGTGTATTTTTACATTTTACACAAAACATTACAGCCCGAAACACTTAATATGCTCGAAAAACCCCCTTATAAGCACAAAAAATGGCATTATGTAAAGTAATAAACCTAGCATTATTGTGAGTATTTAACAGAATTTTAAATTGCTGTGCATTGACTTTAATGGCTAAAAACGCTATAATTCAGCTTGTAAGTTTGCCAAAAAGGGCATTCGGTCGGTATTTTACAGTAAATCAAAATGTATAAATATCGGCAACATATAAAAAGGAGAAACCGAAATTATGAAGAAATCTAGACGCTATAAAAAAGAGTCTAAAAAGTTTTCGCATGGTAAAGTTATTGTTCCTATTACACTAGCACTGATTTTTGCGGTTAGTTCACTTATGATGACAGTTATGGCAGCTACTGTTGAGGCTACTGTTATCGATGGCGACGACAGCTACATGGTAAGCGTTATGGGAGATAACGCAGAGCAAATTATAAATCAAGCGGTAAGCGATGGTATGCCGATGCTTGAAGGAGAAGATAGGTATTTTGAAACTGATGACAATACATATGTTATTGACAGAGAAATACTAATACCTCTTGAAGTAAACAACGACTTTTCTTATCTAAGCGCCTATGGCGGACAGACAGTACAAGAAGTATTAACAGGAAACAATATAACAATTAACGAAAACGATTTAGTAAATCCAGAACTAAACAAAGAAGTAGACGAAGACGATAGCATTAATATACAAAGACAACTAAGCGTGTCTTTAGGCGTTGACGGAACTACTTTAGATCTAACAACTTATAAAACTACAGTAGAAGAGCTACTTTTAGAAAATGAAGTTGAAATTTTAGAGGGCGACGAAGTGTCACCTGAAAAAGAAACTGCACTAGAAGAAGGTATGAAAATAAGCGTGACAAGACTTTGGAGTGTTGAGCTTCAAAGAGGCGGAGAAACAACAGCTTATGACACATATGCAAACACTGTAGGCGAGTTTTTAAGCGAAAACAAAATAGAACTTGCTGAAGATGAAAATGTCAGTGTAGATTTAGACGCAAAACTAAGCGACGGCATGACTATAATAATAGCAAGCGAGTACACTGTAGAAGAGACAGAAACTTCGATTATATACTTTAAAACGGAGTATAAAACCGATAGCACTTTAGAAGTCGGCGAGGAAATCGTAGAGAAAAAAGGTGTTAACGGCGAGCTAACAACGACTTATGAGAGAACTTATAAAGACGGCGAGCTTGTAAACGAAGAAGAGCTTTCAAGTGAAATTACAAAAGAAGCAGAAGATGCCATTGTTATACGTGGCACTATGGTAACAGAGGACACATCTTCATCTGAAGAAGAAAAAGAGCCAGAGGAAGATGCCCAACTAGAAGAAGATGAAGAAGAGGAAGAAGAAGAGCTTCCAGCAAATTCATTTATAGACTATAACGGTAACGTGGTTACTTACAGCCAAAAAATGACAGGCGAATGTACGGCGTACTCAACTAAGGGTACAACATCGACAGGCGTTCCATCACAAGTTGGTGTGGTTGCTGTTAATCCTAATGTAATTCCTTACGGAACAAAACTTTATATAGTATCACCAGGCGGTGGCGTGGTTTATGGCTATGCCGTAGCAGGTGACACAGGCGGCGCTATGATGAGCGGCGCGGCGTTTGTAGACTTGTTCTACAACACAGACGCAGAATGCTTCCAATTTGGCAGAAGACAAATGGACGTATACATCTTAGATTAATCAAATATGACTGCGATAAATCCTAAATTTGGGTTTATCGCAGTTTTTTTGTAATTGTAAACATTTGAGATTAGCGTAAACTATCCTTGCAAATTTCTACTTTTATGATATAATACAGCTATGTCGAAAAAGATAGAAATTTGGGGGGAAAAGCTAATGGTTAAGACATTAAAAGAGCCAAAAGACATTGTTTTGGCTCTTCTTTATTACATTTTTATAGTAGGGTATTCGCTTTTTAACGAGATAATTTTCTCGGTGAGTATCGGCGCAGGCTTTAGCGTTTACAAAGTTCTTTTTTCTGTAGCAATAGGACTGTTTTTACTTGCAATAGGAAGCTTAGTAAATAATAAAAAGATTGCCTTTAGCATACAGGCGGTCTTTGCTGTAATTTTAAATTTGGTATATATTTCTCAGCTTATATATTACAGTATTTTTGGTACACCGTACTTTGTGGCGTCTTTGGGTGGTGCCTCTAAGGCGTTTGAGTTTGTCGAGGTCGCGCTAAATGCACTTTCTATTTACTGGATTTCCTACATAATAATGTTGGCACAAATGGTGCTTCTGTTTACCGTTTATAGAAAAAGCTTTCTAAAAAAATCATATATAGGTGTGAATAAGATTATTTTTTCGTCGGTGTTTTTAGTCGTGTGTGGATTTAGCATTGTAGTCCCAACATATTTTACAAACGGGCTCAACAGCCCTCGGTACCTTTTGCTAAATGAATTTGTGCCACTTAGTAGCATAGAGACCTTTGGCGTGCCTATGTGTATGGCACTTGATGTAAAATACGCAGCCTTTGGGGCGCAGGCGTTTGAGGGTACGACAGATGTCAACATAGTGACCCAAGAGGAAAGCTCTCTTGCCTCGTCAAGCCAAGAGCCAAGCCCTACGCCGACTGCCACTCCAGAGCCGACATCGACTCCAGAACCAATAGTTTACGAAGAGCAGGTAATGGACATAGTCTTTAACATGGAAGAGACAAACGAAACCTATCTTGCGATGAACGAGTTTTTCTCGAGTAGAACACCTACAATGGAAAACGAGTATACTGGAATGTTTGAGGGCAAAAACCTTATACTAATAACCGCAGAGGCTTTTACTCCGTATTTTATAGACCCAGAGCTTACACCTACCCTTTATAAGATGATGACAGAGGGATTTAGTTTTAATAACTTCTACACGCCTATTTGGGGCGTTAGCACCTCGGACGGCGAATACGTCGCAACTACAGGGCTACTTCCAAAAAGCGGTGTGTGGAGCTATACCAGAGCCGCAGAGAACTATATGCCGTTTGCCTTTGGTAATCAGTTTAATAATTTAGGATATGAAAGCTATGCTTTTCATAATCACAGCTACTCTTACTATAATAGGCACGAGTCTTACCCAACCATGGGCTATGAGTTTTATGCAAAAGGCTATGGCATGGATATAGTCGACCAGTGGCCCGAGTCTGACATAGAGCTAATTACCCAGTCGACACCGTACTTTATGGATGCCGAAAGCTTTAATGTTTATTACATGACAGTGAGTGGGCATTTGGAGTATAACTTCTTTGGTAACATGATGGCGTACAAAAACCAAGATGCAGTGGAGCATATAGAAGCAAGCGACGCCGTAAAAGCGTACATAGCTTGTAACTTAGAATTAGAATACGCCATGGCAGAGCTTGTGGCACAGCTAGAAGCCGCAGGAAAGCTTGAGGACACGGTAATAGCACTAAGCAGTGACCACTACCCATACGGACTTACAGACGAGCAGTATGCAGAGCTTCGCGGAATAGACACGATGGACACGACTTTTGAAAAGTACGAAAATGCATTTATACTTTGGAATAGTGAAATGGAAGAACCTGTAGTCGTCGATAAGATTGCATCAAGCCTTGACATAGCTCCTACACTTTCAAACTTGTTTGGACTAGAGTATGACTCAAGACTTTATATAGGCCAAGACATACTGTCAGACAGCCCGTCGCTTGTGATGTTCTCGGACAGAAGCTATATAACAGATAAATACATGTACAACGCAAACACAGGCGAGGCGATAGTATTCGAGGGTCAAACAGTGACCGAAGAAGAAGTAAGCGCCATGTCAGAACAAGTGTCACAACTCTTTCTAAACTCAGCAAGGATTTTGGACATGGATTATTATGGATATCTTTTTAATTGAGAATTGAGAATTAATAATTGAGAATTAATGTGAAAATGGAGCCAAAATTGGCTCCATTTTTTTTAATATATAACACGCCGTAGGCGTGAACCATAATTCTCCATTCTCCATTCTCAATTACTAAAAAATGCTCTGCATTTTCTAGCCTAGCTCATCCGCTGGGTTTGGTAGGTTCTTTCTCGATAGGGTTGTTATGGCAAAGATTGATATTGCTAGGAATATTATTCCGCCTACGCATAGGTAGAAAATTGTTACGCCTAGGGTATCAAACAAATATCCACCAAGCAGGTTTCCGATGATGCCCGATATCGATGCAACCGAGGAATAAAGCGCTTGTGCCGTCGCCTTTAGGTGGTCTGGGGCAAGCTTGTAGATGTACATTGCAACAGAGCCTATGAACATGCCGTTTCCAAAGCCGAACAATGCGCCAAAGGCACAGGCTGAAAATAGGTCGTGCACGAAAAACGCAAAGCATATACACTCTGTAGCCATAAAGCATATACCGATAATTATTAAATACTTTAGCTTTATTTTTTTTCTTATTTTCGCCATTAAAAACAGCATTGGTATTTCTGCAAAGGCACGAACCGCAAGGAAAGTACCCATATTGTCTTTAGAAATGTTTCTAGCTTCAAGAAAATACGAAATAAAAGAAAATTCGCCCGAAAAACCTATAAAAGCAATTGCTGCAAATATTAAAAAGCACACATAGTAATAATTTTTAAATAGCTCACCATAGCCACCGCTTTTTTTACCTTTTTTTGGTCTTGTAGGAATTTTAGGGTCGTCTGCAAAAAATAGAAGTATAACAAGCGGTACGTTTAAAATTCCCGCCATGATAAATGTGTTGCTAATTCCAATAATGGGTATAAGCGCAACTATTAAGAAACTGCCCATGCTGTAAATAAACGAGCCTATTCCGCGTATTATGCCGTAGTTTGCACCAGATTTTGTCGTACTTCTTACGGTGAGATTGTCAAGTAGTGGCATAAGCGTGCAACGGAATATGTTGAATACAGGATAGTAAAGGAAAAATAAAAACGGTATACTTTGAGGAACAAAGGGCACAGCCGTGTAAAATATCATGTTTCCTATAAGCGCTATAATAAATGTCTTTTTAACAGAGTTTATCTTGTCGCTTACCATTCCCCAAATTGCAATTGCAAAAATTGCAACTAGGCTACAAATTGCATTGATAGTGCCTATTTCTGAGGCGGAAAAGCCTATGTCTTGAAGGTACACCGTGCCGTAGCTTCCCGTCGCCCAAGCCCACCAAAAAAGCCCTTGCATGGTAACTAAGCTAAGCACATTTTTCATCTGTGGAGATATCCTTGAAAGGCTAAATTTTTTAATATTCATAATAAGCTTAATTCTCCCAAGCAAAATAAATTTTAAGGTAATATCGTTTTCTACTAGTGACATATTAAAGCAAAGAGGGCAAATAGTCAACATATATTTTGATAAAAAGTAAATTTATTTTGTGAGATGAATATAAGAGCTTAAAAGAAATACAAAACAGGCTATAGTGTTTATGATAAATAGACAGTATTGAGCTTGAAAAAGAAAGATATTGCACGAAATTTACACTTGCAAACAGGTATTTGCAGTGCTATAATAATATATCAAATAAACAAAGTTTTCTTCGTGGATTTAATGAAAGTGAGGGCGCTTATGCTAGAAACAAATTATGGTGAAAAATTCGTAAAAGAAGGTCTTACATTTGACGATGTTCTGCTAATTCCTGCGGAATCTAATGTGCTACCGTCAGAGGTTGATTTTTCCACAAATTTAACAAAGACTATAAAACTAAACACTCCTATTGCAACTGCTGCTATGGATACTGTAACAGAAGCCGAAATGGCAATTGCCATTGCTAGAGAAGGCGGTATTGGTATTATCCATAAGAATATGAGCATAAAGGCACAGGCTGACCTTGTAGACAGGGTTAAGCGTTCTGAAAATGGTGTTATAGTAAATCCTTTTTCACTTTCACCTGATTGTCTTGTAGGCGAGGCAGACGAGCTTATGGGCAAATATAAAATCTCTGGTGTGCCAATTTGTGAGGGCACAAAACTTGTCGGTATCATCACAAACCGTGACTTAAGATTTATGACAGCCGAAGATTTTACTCAACCTATCAAAAATGTTATGACTAAAGAAAACTTAGTTACGGCTCCTGTGGGCACAACTCTTAAAGAGGCTCAAGAGATTTTAAGACAACATAGAATAGAAAAACTTCCACTTGTTGATAATCAAGGAAACCTAAAAGGTCTTATCACAATTAAAGATATAGAAAAAGCAGTGCAGTATCCGCTTTCTGCAAGAGACAATTCAGGCAGACTTTTATGCGGTGCGGCAATTGGTGCTACGGCAGACGTTCTAGAGAGAGTTGCTGCTTTAGTAGAGGCTCAAATAGACGTTGTTGCGCTTGACTCAGCACATGGCCACAACAGTGGTGTTTTAAACGCTATTTCAAAAGTTAAATCCAAATATCCAAACCTACAACTTATAGGCGGTAATATAGCTACAGCAGACGGCGCAAAAGCTTTGATAGATGCTGGTGCAGACTGTGTTAAAGTTGGTATAGGTCCTGGTTCTATCTGCACAACAAGGGTTGTTGCAGGTATAGGCGTGCCACAAGTTACAGCTATTTATGATGCTGCCTGTGTTGCCTCACAACATGGTATTCCAATTATCGCAGACGGCGGTATTAAATATAGCGGTGAGATAGTTAAATCTCTAGCAGCGGGTGCAAACCTTGTAATGCTAGGCTCGCTTGTTGCAGGCTGTAAAGAATCACCTGGTGATTACGAGTTATACCAAGGCAGACAATTTAAAGTTTACCGTGGCATGGGCAGTCTGGGCGCTATGGGCAAAGGCAGTGGCGACAGATATTTCCAAGCAAACCAAAGAAAACTTGTTCCAGAGGGCGTTGAGGGTAGAGTTCCTTACAAAGGACCACTAGCCGATACTATCTATCAAATGATAGGCGGATTGCGTTCTGGTATGGGATACACAGGATGCAAAACAATAGACGACCTACACACAAAATCACAATTTGTGAGAATTACAGGTGCAGGACTAAAAGAAAGCCATCCACACGACATACAAATAACAAAAGAGGCTCCGAATTATAGTTCTAACGGGTAATGACAATTTAGAATTTAGAATGTAGGATTGAGAATTAATGTGAAAATGGAGCCGAAATGGCTCCATTTTTTAAAATTAAAACACGCCATAGGCGTGAACCTAAATTCTTAATTTTCAATTCTCAATTCTTCACTACATAAAAAATCCTTGATTTTTTATGTAAGTAGTGTTATAATACTTAAACGACCTTAGCCACGGATATGGGACTTCACCACCTGTACCTGAGGTTTTGGCGAATAAATGGCGCATAAGCGCAGAAAAGGTGGAGCATTATGCTTAAAACAGAAAAAACCGAAATTATGAAAAAATACGCAAGACACGAGGGAGACACAGGTTCACCTGAAGTACAAATCGCAGTTTTGACAAAAAGAATTAACGATCTAACTGAGCACCTACGTGCAAACAAAAAAGATCACCACTCACGTCGTGGACTACTAAAAATGGTTGGTCAAAGAAGAAGCCTTCTTAACTACCTAACAAAAATTGATATCACAAGATATCGTTCACTAATCGCAGAGCTAGGAATTCGTAAATAATTTCAAAACAAAAAGAGCCTTTTTAAAAGGCTCTTTTTTTAATTGAGAATTGAAAATGTAGAATGGAGAATTAAGGTTCACGCCTATGGCGTGTTTCACATTCATTCTCAATTATTCATTCTCAATTCTAAATCATCTTCTGGTATTTTTTAGAAATTTCCATAACTTCTTTAAAAAGCTCATTTACAAAGGGTTTTAGATCTTCGTTTTCTACTCTTGCGGTGTTTTTTTCTAGTACTTCTTTTTCTCTTTCGGGTTGGAAAATTTCCATATTGTTGGATTTTTTATATATTACGACCTCTTTTGCAAGCTTCATTCGCTTTTCGAAAAGTCTTGCAAGCTCTTTGTCGATTTCGTCAATTTCTACCCTGCACTCATCAAGTGATTTCATTTTTATGCCTCGTTTCTTATTAAATCTAAAGCCAAAAGCGCCGACATTGCCTCTACTACCGAAACTGCCCTTGGCACTATGCAAGGGTCGTGTCTGCCGTGGATAGTAAGCTTTGTATTCTCGTTTTTGCTCACGTCTATAGTGTTTTGCTCTTTTGAAATAGAGGGCGTGGGTTTTATACCCACTGTAAACATTACGGGCATGGAATTTGTAATACCGCCCAGTATGCCGCCATTATTGTTAGTGGTGGTTTTTATTTTGCCGTTTTCGTCCACAAAATAGTTGTCGTTTGCCTCACTACCATAAAGCTTGTCTATATTTTCGTTTCCAAAACTTACGGATTTCACAGCTGGTATGGAGAAAAGTAGGCTAGACAGTCTGCTCTCTACACTGTCAAAAAACGGGTCGCCAAGTCCTGCTTTAAGCCCTGTTATCATGCACTCGACTTTTCCGCCGACTGAGTTTTGCTCTTTGCTTGCATTTTCTATGCAAGTGACCATTTTGTCATATGAGTCTTGGTTTAAAACGGGATATTTATTTTTCTTCAAAAGCGTTTTTTCTTTGTCTGTAATTTCTAATGGGAAATTATCGTCCTTTATATCTTTAACAGATAAAATATGTGCAAAAATCTCTATACCTTTTTGCCTTAAAATTTGTTTAGCAACAGCGCCTGCAAAAACTATGGGAGCGGTAATTCTGCCCGAAAAATGCCCTCCGCCTCTTACATCGTTAAAGCCCTTGTATTTAATAAATGCGGGATAGTCGCTGTGAGATGGTCGCATATGGGTTTTTAGTGTGCTGTAGTCCTTAGAGCGATTGTCCTCGTTTTTTATCATCGCCATAAGTGGTGCACCCGTGGTTTTTCCGTCCACCATACCGCTCATAATAAACGGCTTGTCGCTCTCGTTTCTTTTTGTGGACAGGCTATCTTTGCCCGGTGCCCTTCGTGCCATTTCTATATCAATTTCGCCCAAGTCAAGCTCTATACCGACGGGTAAGTTTCCGAGCACAACGCCAATTGCCTCGCCGTGACTTTCGCCGAAAATTGTAATTTCTATATTATTTTTCCAAGTAGCGCTCATAGGTGAGATTTCTCCTTTTCTGTGGTGGATTTCGGACGACCGTTTCAATTAATAATTAATAAGTGTGGTTCACGCCTTTGGCGTGTTTTTAATATAAAATTCGAAGGATTTTTAAAACAAGTCTTTACTCTTAACTTTGCACGACATACGCATAGGGTAAAAGCTCTTTTGCCAAAACCTTTAGACCCTCGCCCTCGGTGCTAAGTATTACCTCACACTCGGGCGCATAGTCACTTAGCATTTGTCTACAGTTTCCGCATGGTGGTAAAATTTCAAACTTTTCGCCACCTCTTACTGCGACGACTTTTACAAATTCACGCTCGCCATTTGTCACGGCTGTGCCAATTGCCGTAAACTCGCCACAACTACCGTGTAGAGAATATACGTTTACGCCAACATAAATTTTTCCGCTTTTACAAAGAACTGCCGCGCCCACTGTGTGATTGTAGTTTACGCCGTCATAGTTTTTTGCTATGATTTCTTCTGCTCTTTTTATAAGTTCTAAATCTTCGTTTGTTAGTTTCATGTTTTCTCTCTTTTCTGATTGTGTGAAAAACTAAGGGCGGCCGATGACCGCCCCTACAGGGTGAAATTATTCGCCAAAAATTGTATAAGTATTTTTACCGTCACGCTTTGACTTATAAAGTGCCTTGTCTGCGTTGGCATAAAGCGTTTCAAAATCTTTTCCGTGCTGTGGAGCCATTGTGATACCAATACTTATCGTAATGCTTACCATATCGCCTTTTTCATCGGAGAAAGGAACAGTTATATCCTTACAAAGTGCCTCAGCCTTTGCCTTAATAAGTTGTATGCTCGGTGCATTTTTTAGGAAGATGATAAACTCGTCTCCACCTATACGACCGACTACGTCTTGCTCTCTAAACACATTTGCAATTCTTTTGTGAAGATAAATCAGCACTTTATCGCCAAACGGATGACCTTTGCTGTCGTTTATACTCTTAAAGTCGTCTATGTCTAGGATAAAGAACGCACCCTGAGGTATCGCTCTTAGGGACTCTGTAATCTTGCGCTGTGTGGTAATTTTGTTGTATGCACCGACAAGCGAGTCGCGCTCTGCTCTGTTTTGAGTTTCTATAAGCTCTTTTTTCTCGCGGTCTATGTCACGAAGCACAATGAGAGCGACAACACGATTGTCTTTTTGCTCTACCACAATTGAAAGCTCTATCCATTTATACTCACCAAATTCATCGAGGCGTCTATAATGAATATTGTTTATCCTTTGAGAGTTTTTATAACATTCGTATAGATAATCTATGTTTGTAACCTGCCTTACAACATCACGGTCTAAATCGCTTACCTTTGTAGTAATCGCGTGGCTTACATATTCGTCGTATGAAGGTAAATCGCTTGCGTTAATTTCCTTGCCGTCTTCGATAAGACGTATTATACTCCTGTTTTCACAGTCGACCTCATAAACAAGTTTAACCTTCTTTAGCATAAAGTCATTGAACATTTTTTCGCGCTCTATAGATTGCTCTAGCAGTTCAGAGCGGAGCTTATAGCCGTGAAGTTTGTCAAAGCGAATTAGCAAAGTGACTACAAGTGCTATTACAATCATCCAGCCAAGAGGCGCAACTATTTGGTGTAAAGGAAGATACACGGGGTTCATGGTGCCTGCATTTGCGTATATAAACGAGTTGAAAGTCATGTAGAATGTTGCCGCGGCCAAAAAGCCGAGCACAAACAAAGTTTGCTCAAAGTTTTGATTGATAATTCTTAAAAATCTTCCCGGCACGAACCTGTCGACACAAACCGAAAAAACGGCACATAAAAACCATGAAATGACAATTAGGCTAAATAAAACAACATGGTCATGTATAACTGTGGCTAAATCTGAACCTAATATTAATGTCGCCGCAGAAATTGTTATGGACTCGATACAAATAAGATAAATTGTAGCGGTGAAACAGCACATCAAATAGCCCCAAATGTTATTTTTAAACAGTGTCACTACCTGTATTAGGGAGCCGATAAGTATCATGGAGTATGTAATAATCGGAAGTTGGTTATGAGTATAAACCAAAATGCTGAAAACTGCACTATTAATAAAAGACGAGACATAAAGCCACTTAGAGCTAAATCTCGGCTTGTCTAAAATTTTGTTTGCTATTTTTAAAAAGGACAAATTTGTAAAAAAGAAAAATACAAAATAAAGTCCCGTTAATATTTCTATAATCATAATATATATACACCTTCTCGGTGATATTTTATCACATTTTGACCGTTTTGTCAATTGCACAGATCCGTAAAATTGTATTATAATTTATGTAAAATTAATTTGAAGTTGAAACTTTTTTGGTATGCAAAAGGGGCTGTGACGTAATTGTTATAACGCATAAAAATCAGGGGCAGCCACTGACTGCCCCTACATTATTTAGTTGTTTTAGATTAATAATTTCTATTTCGTCACAGCTTGTTTTGTGCTCTGTATCAGACGACACCAAAATTTATATTATTTATTTAGTCCAAAACCAAAGTCATATTTATTTCCAAGCTCGTCCTCGTGCACTTCGTAGTTAATCATACTATAATTTCATCACACTTTTCTCGCTATCGCAAAATGCTTTA
>CAYJIA010000005.1:43933-74979 GCA_964370115.1 uncultured Eubacteriales bacterium | reverse complement strand
CCGTCGACCTCTAGCGTGACAGGCTAGCGTTCTAACCAACTGAACTACTGGGCCATAATGGTGGGGACAATAGGACTCGAACCTATGACCCCCTGCTTGTAAGGCAGGTGCTCTAACCAGCTGAGCTATGCCCCCATTAAGCTTGTCGCCTTGCGTTTCGTTGTTGTGTTGTATCTCAGCGACGTGTTATATCTTACTACATAAATTAGTAAATGTCAACACTTTTTTTAAAAAAAATTATTTTTATATTTTTTTCGACAAATTGTCTATTTCTGACGGTGTAAATAAGTGTTTTTTACTGCAATATGGACAAACAGTTTCGACAAATCCATTAGTAAGCGGTAAAGACTTTAATTCCTCAGCACCCAAAGTTATGAGAGCTTTTTCATATTTTTTTTTGCTACAAGTGCAAGCATAGTGAATTTTTGTCTCGTCTAGCTTGTCCATTTCAAAACTTTTTAAAGTTTGTTCACAAATTTCTTCTAAAGTCATTCCTTTTGCAAGCATGGTTGTCATTGCTTCTACATCTTTTAAATCATTTTCAAGTCTTTGTATATCACTTTCATAAGCTCCAGGAAGTGCCTGAATCAAAAATCCACCGGCAAGTATTACTTTTTTTGTTTCTTTATCGGTAAGAACACCCAAGGCGCAAACCGTTGGAACTTGCTCGCTTACCGCATAGTAATGAGTAACGTCCTCTGCAATCTCTCCACTTACTATTTGTGACTGACCTATATATGGTTCGCCCACGCCAAAGTCTCTAATAACGCCAACTCTGCCGTTATTGCCAACAGCGCCACCTACGTCTAGCTTGCCGTCAGCACGCACAGGAAGCTCTATATGTGGCCTATCGACGTAACCACGTACATTACCACTGCTGTCTGAAATAGCTATTACACTGCCTATAGGGCCGCCTCCGTTAAATTTAAGCGTAACAGTGCTGTTATCTGACTTTAACATGCTACCCATAATAGAAGACGCAGTGAGGGCGCGTCCAAGTGTTGCAGCAGTAGTTGCAGTCAAACCATGACATTCTTGTGCTACACGCACTGCATCGGTACTCTCTATCACGGCCATCATTATACTGCCGTCGTGTGCAATATTTCTAATTATTCTATCCATTTCAAAAAAATCTCCAAATTTTATATTTTTTGAGCGACAAATACGGCTCGTTGCGTTTTGTTTGATATTGGATTAAAACTAAAATCATCATAGATGTCTAAAATTTCAAATCCCGAAGTTTTAAGCATTTCCCTTACTGTATCAAGTGGGAAAGTTATTTCAGAAAATTTTTCACTTTCTTTTTTATAAAGTCCTTTTTCATATTCATAGAAAAAGTCTAGCGAAATGTCAACTTCATCCCCTACTTCATTATATGAATTTTGCCACACGCAGTAAATGTCGTCTAAGTCATATACAAAAGTATTGTCTGATAAGATATGTTTATGCTTATAAACTGTATTAAAATCAAATACAAAAATGCCTTTACTGTTCATAAATAAAGACACTTTATCAAAAGTTTTTTGCATGTCAAGGCCTGTGGGCAGATGGTTTATGCTATCAAGCATACAGAACACCGTATCCACAGTACCGTACAAGTCTAAATTTTGCATTTTTTGGCATAAAAAGAGTATATCAAACTCATTGTCATATGCCTTGTCCTTTGCAACCGATAACATAGACATAGAGGCATCTATTCCATAGATGTCTATACCTCGTTTAAACAGCTCTATTGTGAGGCTGCCGGTTCCGCAGGCCAAATCAAGGCTTAATCCGCTGTCGTGGGAATAAGTCGTGAGTAGCTCTTGCAGGTAATCTGCAAGTTTTTCGTGCTCCACATTTTGAGTGAGTTTGTCATAAAATGTGGCAAAAACATCATAGCTTATCATTATTTATCATCGCCTATGCGTGAAAATAACATGGCATATCCTTCATTTCCGTACTCCAAAGAGCGTTTAACACGGCTGATAGTAGCGGTTGAAGCGCCTGTCTTTTGAACAATTTCACTATAAACCTTGCCGTGGCTCAACATTTTAGCCACTACAAGTCTTTGTGACATTGCTTTTAATTCCGGAACAGTGCATAAATCCTCGAAGAAATTATAACATTCTTCCTTGCTTTTTAAATTTAGAATAATATCGAAAAGATAATCGATATTTTCGTCGTGTATTTTAGAATTCATAAATCATTCTCCTTTAACTTCTCATGATTTAAAATTTTACCACACAAAAGTGAAAAAGTAAATAAGAAAAGATTAAATTATAGAATTTTCTATTACTTCTTTTAATTCATCCACGCCTATGCCCTTTGATGCAGAGAAAGGCATGAAGGCGACTTCTGCCTCTTTAAACATGTCTTCAAACATTTGCATTTGGGTTAAAAACTCTGTTTTGTTGAGTTTGTCTCTTTTTGTGCAAACGGCAATAAACGGTAAATCTTTTTCGATTAAAAAGTTTATCATGTCGATGTCATCACTTGTTGGTTTGTGTCGTATGTCTAGTATTTGCACTACAAGTCTGATATTTCTGTCCTGTGCAAAGTAACCCTCTACTAGCTGCGCCCAGCGCTGTTTTTCGCTGTGAGACACCCTTGCATACCCATAGCCCGGAAGGTCTATAAATCTACATTCATTAAGCTTGTATGAGTTAATAGTGGCAGTTTTGCCGGGTCTTGCACTTACCCTTGCAAGTGATTTTCGATTTAGTAGTTTGTTAATAAGCGAGGACTTGCCGACATTAGACTTACCCGCAAAAACAATTTCGGGTAAGTCTGTAGCTGGAAGTTGCTTTGCAAGTCCTGCTGAAAATTCAAACTGTGCTATATTATAATTCACAATTTTACCTCTTTAATGTGTAAGTTCAGAATTTTTTGCATTATTTGTGATAGGCAAGTCTAAAGATTTAAAAGTTTTTCCTGGGAAATGTTCTAGTGCAAGCTTTAAGACATTATCTATCTTTTTAACGCAAATAAACTGTACGTTTTCTTTTACTATATCGTCAACTTCTGCCAAATCAGCAGAGTTATCGTCTGGAATTAAAACTGTTTTAATTCCGTTTTTATATGCTGCCATGGCTTTTTCGCGAAGGCCGCCTATAGGAAGGACTCTGCCTTGTAAAGTGATTTCGCCTGTCATAGCTATGTCGGAGTTAACAGCAACGCCTGTAAGGGCAGAAGTAATCGCTGTAGCCATTGCAATACCCGCAGAAGGCCCGTCTTTTGGAACAGCACCCTCGGGAGCGTGGATATGTATGTCTTTTGTTTCATAGAAATCGGAAGGGATATTTAATTCGTGCGCCATAGTTCTTATACAAGTTATAGCGGCATTTGCAGATTCTTTCATAACATCGCCTAAAGAACCTGTTAGCTGAATTTTGCCCTTACCCTCCATTACAGCGACTTCTATAGGAAGCATCTCTCCACCGACGCTTGTCCACGCAAGGCCGTTTACAAGGCCTATTTCGTTTGAGCGAGTGATATTGTCCTTGTTATATTTTTTAGGGCCTAATAGCTCTTCTAAATCGTCTACACGCAAGGAGTAAGTGGTCTCGACTTCGCCCTTAACAATTTTCATTGCGACTTTTCTGCAAATTGAGGCAATTGTACGCTCTAAAGTTCTAACGCCTGCTTCTTTTGTGTAATGCTCTATAAGTGCATTTATTACTTTTGGAGAAAATTTAAGCTGAGATTTTTTTATTCCATGTTTTCCGAGTTGCTTTTTAACTAGGTATTTGCTTGCAATTTGGAATTTTTCGTCGTGTGTGTAACTTCCAAGGTTAATTACGTCCATTCTGTCGTATAAAGGGCCAGGAATAGTCGACGGGTCGTTTGCAGTAGTCAAAAATAGTACGTCACTTAAATTAAATGGTAAATCGATATAGTGATCGTGGAATTCTTTGTTTTGCTCTGGGTCTAAGACTTCTAAAAGTGAAGACGACGGGTCGCCTTTAAAACTTTGTCCAAGTTTGTCAATTTCGTCAAGCAAAATAAGCGGATTGTTAACCCCTGCCTGTTTTAATGCGGCAATAATTCTGCCGGGCATAGAGCCTACATAGGTTTTTCTGTGACCCATGATATCGGCTTGGTCTTGTATTCCGCCCAAAGAAACCCTTACATATTTTCGTCCTGTAGCCTCGGCAATGGATTTTGCAATAGATGTCTTACCAACACCTGGTGGGCCTACAAGGCAGACTATTTGACTGCTAGTGTCGCCTTTTAGCGCACGAACCGCCAATATCTCAAGAAATCTTTCTTTTACTTTTTTTAATCCATAATGGTCTCTTTCAAGTATTTTTGAAGCCTTTGTTATATTAATTTTTTCAACTGTGCTCTCATTCCAAGGCAAGGAAAGACAAGTTTCAATATAAGAGCGCAAAACGCTTGACTCATGAGAGCCAGAAGGAAGTTTAGAAAGTTTTTCGCAATCGGCAAAAAGTTTATTTTCGCTTTTTTTATCAAGTTTTAAAGATAAAATCTTATGTTTGAAAATTTCCGAATCTTCAAGCGGAGAGCTTTCTTCTCCAAGTTCTGAAGCGATAATTTTCATTTGTTCACGCAAAATATACTCTCGGTGGTTTTCGTCCATATTTTCTTGCGCCTTACGAGAGATTTCTGTCTCTACCTTTAAAATTTGTATTTCATCGGATAGAATTTCGTTAAGTTTTGTAAGCCTTTTTACAGGATGAAGCTCTTCCAAAATAATTTGTTTTTGGAAGTAACTTATATTTAGGTTTGATGCCATGTAATCCGCTAAATGTCCGCAGTGTTTTTCTTTTGCAATGCCTGCTAAAATATCGGGGGGAACATGTCTAAACCAGTGTAAATACTCTTCAAATCTATCTACAGCAACCCTCACAGTAGCACTGCTTTTTGCAGTTTCCCTGTAATTTACTATATCAGAAAGCGTAATATTTCCTATAAGGTAGTTATCTGTCGAGGCAAAATCGTCTAATTCTGCCCTGTAAAGGCCTTCTATATGGATTTTTATCGCTTCATTTGAATTATGTATAACTTGTTTTATTTTTGCAACTACACCTACTTTATATAAGTCAGATATAGTAGGCTCAGCCTCTGAAAAGTCGGTTTGAGTGACAAGAAATATATGTCTGTCCGCTTCTAGGGCTGCTTTGACTGCCATTATTGATTTTGAACGCCCGACATCAAACTGGACGACCATGGCAGGAAATACGACCATACCGCGCATTGCAAGCACGGGCATGGTGAGATGTTTTTGTTTAGTATTCAAATATAATACCTCCTAAAACACGCACTTAGCGTGTGACTAATGACTAAAAATGAAAACAGGGGGCAACATCTCGACGCGACGCCGAGGACGCCGTCCCCTATGATTTTACGAATATAAAATTTAATTAAGAAACACTTGACTTTCTCGGTTTTCTTTTTGGGCTTGCAGCCACTTGAATTTTAACAGGAAGTCTGTCTGCATTGTTAACTATAATCGCCGATTCTTCCCCTGTAATTGCACCTGCTGTTATGATTACTTTTTCCACAGTGTGGTCTTGAGTAACTTCATACATCAAAGGTGTAAGAACATTTTCAATAATAGAACGCAGTCCCCTAGCTCCTGTTTTTCTTTCAAGAGTGAGTTTTGCAATCTCTATTAAAGAGGCGTCGTCGAACTCTAGCTCAATGGTATCTAAATCAAATAATTTTCTGTACTGCTTAATTAAGCTGTTTTTTGGTTCTGTCAAAATCTTGACAAGCGCTTCCTCGTCTAAATTTTCCAAAACGGTTATCACTGGCAAACGGCCGACAAGCTCTGGAATGATACCAAACTTTACAAGATCATGTGGGGCTACATCTTTAAACAGATTCTTATCTCTTTTTGCAAGTTTGTCATTAACTGTTCCAGTAAAACCAAGTGAAAGTGATTCAGAACGCTGGTCAATTAGTTTTTCAAGGCCGTCAAAGGCACCACCGCAAATAAATAATATATTTTTAGTGTCTATCATGAGATGCTCTTGCTGTGGGTGTTTTCTGCCACCTTTTGCAGGAACGGCAGCCTCTGTACCCTCCAAGATTTTAAGAAGTGCTTGCTGAACGCCTTCACCGCTTACATCTCTAGTAATTGAAGTGTTTTCTGATTTTCGTGTGATTTTGTCAATCTCGTCGACATAAATTATACCACGCTCTGCCTTTTGGATATCATAATCGGCAGCTTGGATAAGTCTTAAAAGAATGTTTTCAACGTCGTCACCTACATAGCCTGCCTCTGTTAAAGTAGTGGCATCGGCAATGGCAAACGGTACGTCTAAAATACGAGCAAGAGTCTGTGCAATATAAGTTTTACCTACACCTGTAGGGCCTAAAAGCAAGACATTACTCTTATTTATTTCGATATCGTCATGGTGTTCGTTTCCAAAAGCTACCCTTTTATAGTGATTGTAAACGGCTACTGACAATGCAATTTTAGCATTGTCTTGGCCAATTACATACTCATCAAGAAGATTTTTAATCTCATAAGGCTTTAAAAGTGTCTTATAATTTGCATCTAAGGCTTCATTTTTTTTATTATTTTGTTTAATATCAAACTCTTCATCGTCTATAATAGTTTGGCAAAGAGCAATACAGGCATCGCAAATATATGCAGATTTTCCTGCTACTATCCTGTTTGCTATAGATTGTGGCTTACCACAAAATGAGCATTTTACTTCTTTAGAATAGTTGTTTTCCAAAAATAGTCACTTCCTTAAATTATCTACTACTAATTATTTTGTCAATTAAGCCGTAGTCTAGTGCTTCTTTTGCCGACATAAAGTTATCGCGCTCTGTATCGTTTTGGATAACTTCAATAGGCTGTCCTGTGTTTTCTGCCAAAATTTTATTTAACTCTTTTTTCTTAAGTAAAATTCTTTCGGCTTGAATTGCTATATCTGTGGCTTGGCCTTGAGCGCCACCACTTGGTTGGTGAATCATAATCTCACTGTTAGGAAGGGCAATACGTTTGCCTTTTGCACCAGCGGATAATAGGAAAGCTCCCATACTTGCCGCCATGCCTATGCAAATAGTAGATACATCGCATTTAATAAACTGCATTGTGTCGTATATTGCCATGCCAGAGGTGATAGAACCGCCTGGGCTGTTGATGTAAAGGCTTATGTCTTTGTCTGGGTCTTGGCTTTCAAGATATAAAAGCTGTGCCACGATAAGACCTGCTGAAACATCGTTTACCTCTTCATTAAGCATTACTATTCTGTCGTTTAAAAGTCTTGAGAAAATATCGTAAGATCTTTCTCCTCTGCTTGTTTGTTCCACAACATAAGGTACTAAACTCATAAGTTTTATAGCTCCTTTCAAATAAATATACTGTATAGTATATTACAAATATTGGAAATTATTATTATTTTGTTTTGATAACAGCATTTTCACGGATAAACTCAACTGCTTTTGTGTTAGTTACATCTGCTTTTAAAGCTGCAGGAATTACCATGCCTTTTACTGTCTCTAGTGGGATCTCATACATTGAAGCTAGTTTTTCGAATTCTTTTTCGATTTCTTCTTCTGTTGCTTCAATATTTTCTAGCTCAACAATTTTCTCTAAAGCAAGTCTAACTTTTACGTTTTTCTCAGCTTGTCCTTTAAACTGCTCACGCATAGTCTCTGGTGTCATGCCTGTGTATTGCATGTAAGTTTGAATGTTAAGGCCTTGTTGTTGAAGTCTTGATGCAAAGTTATTGATGCTGTCATTTACTTCATTTTCAAACATTTCTTCTGGAATTTCAGCTTGTAGCTTCTCTACAATAGCGTCGATTAGTTGATTGTCAACATCTGCATCAGCTGCATCGCTTTTGCTTTTTTCAAGTTTAGCTTTAACGTCTGCTTTATACTCGTCTACTGTGTCGAAATCACTAATATCTTTTACTAGTTCGTCATCAAGAGATGGAACTTCTTTTCTTTTGATTGCGTGTAGCTTTACTTTAAATACAGCCTCTTTACCTTTTAGCTCTTCTGCATGATACTCTTCTGGGAAGGTAACATTTACATCAAAGTCGTCGCCGATTTCGTGGCCTACGATTTGATCTTCAAAACCTGGGATAAATTGACCTGCACCTAGTGCTAGCTCATGGCCTTCGCCTTTTCCGCCTGGGAAAGCTACGCCGTCGCAGAAACCTTCAAAATCGATAGTTGCAGTGTCGCCTGTTAGAGCAGCTCTGTCGTCAACGCTTACCATTCTTGAATTTCTGTCAAGAGTTTTATTTATTTCAGCTTGTACATCTTCTTCTGTAACTTCAGCTACGTCTTTTGTAACTTCAATGCCTTTGTAGCCTTCGATTTGAACCTCAGGTTTTACAACTACTTCAATTTTAAATGTAAGGCCGTTTTCTTTGCTTGCCTCGATTACGTCCATTTGGCCAACACTTACAACTTCAAGTTTTGACTCTTCAATCGCATCAGTAACTGAAGGACGGTACAAAGCTTCGATAGCTGCGTCAAAGAAAGTTTCTTGTCCGTATGTTTTTTCGATTAGAGCTTTAGGTGCTTTGCCTTTTCTAAAACCTGGGATATTGATGTTCTTTACTTCTTTTTTGTAAGCTGCATCAATAGCGGTGTTGAAGTCCTCAGCAGACACTTCAATTTGAAGCTCGTATTTATTTGTTTCAATTTTAGATGTTGATTTTAAGTTCATTTTAATTATCCTTTCAATTAAGAAATTATTTTATATTTCTCGTGCCGAAAATTATCTATTCCATTTTGGGCACTAACAGGCATTATAGCATACAAAATTAAATTTTTCCAGTAAAAAAGCGTAATTTGATGAAAAATTTTAAAATTGTTTATATTTAATCTGAGTTGCCACTCTCTGTAATGAATTTTGGGGCAAAACTTAGGTAGTCGCCCGAAATTAAGTTCATATTTATCCCTTTGTAAGAGCCGTGATAAGCACGTCTTAGGGCATGGCTTCCGTGGATATGACCATAGTAACAGTCGCTTATATTTTCGTCAATTAACACGTTTATAAAGTCGTCGCAGGCTATGTTGTCATAAATCGGTGGGTAGTGAAGAAATACATATGGCTTTTTACCCTGTGATTTTGCCGAGCTTATAGAAGCTTTGAGCCTGCCGACTTCACGGTTTATAATTTTTATGTCTTGGTCACTTGTGCCATTATAAAACCAACCCCTTGTGCCACAAATGGCAAGGTCGTGAAATATGTAGGCGTTATTATGTATAATTTCTATATCGGTAAAGCCCTGTGCCGCTAAGAACTTGTCCATTTTATTTTTAGTCGACCACCAGTAGTCGTGATTGCCCTTAATTATAAGTTTTTTACCGGGTCGTTGGTGAATAAAAGTGAAGTCAGCCACAGTGTCCTCAAGTTTCATCGCCCATGATATATCACCTGCTAAAACTACACAGTCATTTTCCCCCACTACTTTATCCCAATTCTCTTTAAGGCGCTGGGTGTAATTGTCCCAACCATCAAAAACATCCATGGGCTTATCGGTGCCGAGGGAAAGATGTAAATCGGCAATTGCAAAAAGTTTCATCTTATCCCTTCCTTTCAACTCAGATTAAATTTAGAACAAATTCATCTATGTTTTCTTTGGTGACAAGATTATCAAACCTTACAGGCTTGTGCTCAAGCTCGCTTATTTGCTTTGGTATTGGTAAGTTGCTTAGTTTATTTATTAAAGTAGTGACTTCAAACTCGTCTTCGACTACTTCGTCGCTGATTGAAGAAAGCACACTTTTACCAAATTTATATGGTGAGGCGGTAGAGGCTACAACTGTAAAGGCCTTGTCCCCTGTTTTTGCTACATAGTCTTCATATACCTTTAGCGCAACTGCGGTGTGCGTGTCGCACAGGTAGTTGTATTCGTTAAAGTATTTTTTTACTATGCTAAGTGTGTCGTCATCTTCGCAAAAACTGCCATAAAATTCAGATTTGATTTTTTGTAAAGTAGCTTCGTCAACACTATATTTACCGGTAGAAGAAAGCTCGTTCATCCAAGTCTTAATCTTAGCGCTATCGTTATTTGTTATGTGATATAAAAATCTCTCTAGATTGCTTGAAATAAGTATATCCATAGAAGGCGTTACTGTGGCGTAAAAATCTCTTTGCTTATCGTAAGTTCCTGTGCTTATAAAATCGGTTAACACATTGTTTGAGTTTGATGCACAGATAAATTTATTTATAGGAAGACCCATTTGCTTTGCGTAATACGCAGCTAGTATATTACCAAAGTTACCAGTAGGCACAACAACATTGATTTTTTCGTCTAGGCTTTTGATTTTTTTATCTTTATATGCCTTTGCATATGCCCAAACATAGTAAACTATTTGGGGTAAAAGTCTGCCCCAGTTTATTGAGTTGGCACTTGATAAGACTATGTTTTTGTCGTTTAATACTTTATTTATTTTATCGTCGGTAAATATTTTTTTCACTGCGTTTTGGCAATCGTCAAAATTCCCTTCTACGGCACAAACAGTAAGGTTTTCGCCTTCTTGTGTATTCATTTGCAAAAGCTGCATTGGACTTACTCCACCATTTGGATAAAACACACAAACTTTTGTTTTATCAATGTCTTTAAAGCCTTCTAAAGCGGCTTTACCTGTGTCACCAGAAGTTGCCACTAAAATAAGGGCGGTCTTCTCTTCGCCAGTTTTCTTTAAAGAGCTTGTCAAAAAGTGTGGCAAAATTTGTAGCGCCATGTCTTTAAATGCACAAGTAGGACCATGCCAAAGCTCTAGTACAGATAATTTTTTTGACAAATAAACATTGTCAAGTGGTTCAAAAGCAGAGAATTTTTCAGGATTATACGCACTAAAAACGATATCTCTAATTTCTTCTTCTGAAAAATCTGTGAGGAAAAGTTTAAATATTTCAATCGCAAGTCCTCTATAGTTTAATTCGCATAATGCAGGCAGGCTGTCTTTTATGCTTGGAAAATTTTCTGGGACAAATAGTCCGCCTTCTTCTGAAATCCCCTTTGCGATGGCATTTGCAGAATTTAATGAAATTTCTGTGTTTCTTGTACTGTTATACTTCAATGTCTTAACTCCCCTTCGATTTTAATATTTATTAACAAAAAATTCAAATGCATTTAAAAAGAAAATTTTGTTTATTAGCTTTTTGTCGTAATTTAACTCTATCATTCTTTTGTGTATGTTTGGGACATAGGAAATACCATTAATATCAGCTGGAACTTCTGCGCCGTCAAAGTCACTTCCCATGCTTATGACATCTTCACCGCCTAGGCTTAAAAAATAATCTATATGTTTTATAATAGAGTCAATATTTGCATTTTCACCATTATCGTCTAAAAAGTCTTTATAAAAATTAATTCCGATAAGTCCTTTTCTTTTTATAATTTCTTTAATTTGCTCGTCGTTTAAATTTCTCTTATGAGAACAAACGCCTTTTGCGTTTGAATGAGAGCAAACAAATGGTGAATTTGTAATTTTTAGGACATCATCAAAAAGTTTTTCGCTAGAATGCGACAGGTCAATTACAAATTTATTTTCATCAATTAGCTTTACAAAGTCCCTGCCGGTTTCACTTATTCCTAAGTCGTTCTCAGTAGCGATGCTTGAGCCTATTGCGTTATCGTTATTCCAAGTAAGACCTATCATCTTAATATGATTTTCTTTTGCTTTGTCAATAAGAGAAAAATCTCTTGCAAGAAAATCTGCGTCTTCAATGGTCGGTATGATACCGACATTGGATACATTTAATAAATCGTCTTTGTTTTTTATTATATCAAGATTATGTTCTTTTGCCTGAGTTTTAAGTATGTCCTGCATGTCAAAAAAGTTCTTTGCCTTGTCTTTGATGTCAGGCTGTATCCAAGAAGCAAAGCACTGAATGTATGTATCAAATGAATTTCTGTGCTTTAAATCTATATGTAAATCATTATTTTTAAAAGTCCTGTTTTTTATAAGACATTCACAAAGAGTGTCACAGTGTAAATCAAAATAGTTCATAAATCATTCTCCAAAAGCATTTTCAAGATAGTCAAAGTCAATAATTTTCGAGTTTTTAAGATGTACGCAGGCGACATCGAATCTAGGCTGAAGCTCAGATGGATTATTTAAGAGATAATGTTTGGCGGATAAGATGATTTTATTTTGCTTTCTTCTGTCCACCGCCTCAAAACCCGATACAAAGGCGCCTAGTTCTCGTGCTTTGACCTCTACAAATAAAATATATTCTTTGTCTTTTGCAATTATATCAATTTCGCCAAAGCGAGTGTGGTAGTTGTATTTAAGTAGTTTAAAGCCATTAGACTTTAAAAAGTTTCCTATATGTTTTTCTGCGACATAGCCTATATTATCAGACAAAAAATCACGACCTTATTTCAAAATCTTTTTCAAAAAAGTCATTCTATGTATCGGTGAGGGGCCAAACTCTAAGAGTTTTTCTACATGCTCCTTAGTGCCATATGCCTTGTGCTTTTTAAAATTATACTGTGGGTAAACTTCGTGGAGCTCTATCATTTCTCTATCTCTTGAGACCTTTGCAAGTATAGACGCCGCTGCTATTGACGGACTTTTTGCATCGCCTTTTACTATTGACTCGGCATTTATATCAAGCTGTGGAAGTTTGTTTCCGTCTATTAACGCATAGTCGGCGTTTACTTCTTCTACACACATTTTCATGGCTTTAAGAGTTGCTTGTAAAATATTTATTTCGTCAATTTCTTTTGCGCTTATAGATTTTATACTGTAAGCTAAGGCGTTTTGGGTAATTATATCAAAAAGAGCCTCACGCTTTTTTTCGCTGAGTTTTTTAGAATCATTTAAACCTTCAATCACAAAGCCCTCGGGCAAAATTACCGCTGCTGCAAAGACTGCACCAGCCAAAGGGCCTCGTCCTGCTTCGTCTACTCCGCAAATATGTAAAAAGCCTTGCTCTCTTGCGCTATTTTCAAAATTATAATCCATTTTATCTCCAAATTAAATATGTTCAAAAGTAATTCGTCCCAGTTTGCCAGCACGAAATTCGTCTAAAACGGCTATGGCGGCCCTTTGCATATCTATTTCGCCACCCGAAATTAACATTCCTCTTTTCCTGCCTATAGCCTCTAAAATCTCAAAGCCTTGCATATCTTCGTAGTTATCAAACGTCACATTAAACCTATTTGAAACAGCATTCGGATACAGTGGCATAAGCTCTTCTAAAAACTTGCAGGCAAGTCCCTCAATGTCTACTATTTCATCTTTTACGGCACCTGTAAAGGCAAGTCGTTGTCCAACAAGTGGATCCTCAAACTTCGGCCATAAAACGCCTGGAGTGTCTAAAAGCTCAAAGCCTTTACCTATGGTAAACCAACGGTTTTGTCTTGTGACTCCAGGTCTGTCCTGTACATCTGCCTTACCGATTTTTCCAGATTGGCACATTTTATTTATAAGCGAGGATTTGCCGACATTTGGCACGCCTACTATCATGATTCTAATAGCCCTACCGACCATGCCTTTTCGGCTCCATGCTGCCATTTGCTCTGTTAAAACACTTTTACATGCAGGTAAAAGTTGGTTTAATCCCCTGCCGCTTCTGCAATCAAGTGCAATTGCGGGTATATTTTTGCTTTTATAGAAATTCACCCATTTTTCGGTTTGCTTAGGGTCTGCAACATCAGCTTTATTTAAAAGAACAATTCTAGGTTTACTTTGAACTATGCTTTTAATTACAGGGTTTTGACTGCTAATCGGTATACGAGCGTCTAAAATCTCGCCTACAACGTCAACCATTTTCAGCGAGGTCTCCATTGCTCTTTTAGTTTTTGCCATATGACCTGGAAACCACTGTATATTCAAGGCACCGTTGTTGTCAGGCGCGTCAAAGCTACCTTGCTGTTCTTGTCTCATTTTTCTTTTTTTATGCATGTCCATTTTTTTACCTCATTATTTTTTATTATCTTAGGTATCTTTAAGTCACCGTTCCAAAATCGGAAAAAGGATATACTTTAAGTACGCTTTTACCGATAATTTCCCTTGTGTCTACCATTCCTATTTCTGTATAACGGCTGTCTTTTGATACTATTCTGTTATCACCTAATACAAAAACATGACCATCAGGCACAGTTTGTGGAAAAGTTAGAGTATCAAGGGCTGTGTTTCCGCCTGTTGTAATTCCCTCTTCTATGCCGTAAACTGCGTCTTCAAAGACAACTCCGTCCACGGTGACACTGCTTGTTGCTTCGTCGATGTCTACTACTTGACCCTCGGTTGCGATTATTCTTTTAATCATAGGTTCCTGTGGATAATCTACAATTACCACAACGTCACCTGCATTATACTGTGGCATAAGAGAAGTCACCATTACTCTGTCATTTTCATAATAGTTCGGCTCCATTGAAATTCCGTTTACTGTCACTATTCTAAAAAAAAGCGAGCAAACAATAACCATGACAACTATAGCCACGGCGAGTTCGCCCACCCATTCATAAATACCAAAAACAATTTTTCCTTTTTTTGTAATTTCTGGACCGTGCTCTTCTGAATTTTCTATGTTAAGCTGTGTTTCGTTCATATATTTTACACTCCTTATAGCTGATAAATAATCATATATGGTTATAATACCACTAAATGCAGAAAAAGTAAAACAAAATATGATAAAAAATAAAAAAAGGACAATTTTAATAAAATGTCCTTTTTATATGAAAGATTATTTAATTTGTTGTTTAACTTTCGCAGCTTTACCAACTCTGTCACGTAAGTAGTATAGTTTAGCTCTTCTTACACGACCTCTTCTGATTACAGTAACGTCTTTTACATTAGGTGAGTGAAGTGGGAAAACTCTCTCTACGCCAACGCCGTAAGCAACACGACGGACTGTGAAAGTTTCGCTAACGCCACTGCCTTTTCTAGCAATAACTGTACCCTCGAAGTTTTGAACTCTTTCTTTTTCGCCTTCACGAATGTTAACACCGACTTTAACTGTGTCACCGATGTTGAATTGTGGTAATTCAGCTTTAACTGATTCGTTTACCATAAGTTTTAGTGCATCCATTTTTTTATTCCTCCAATAAATTATTTCCGACATTCATGCCATTATGACAGAGGACTGTCCGCTTCAAATACTCGGTTTTAAACCGGGCTATGAACCCCAGCAAGCAGCTTTTGAGAACTTGCGGTTTCCAAATGCCTAAATATATTACCATAAAAAAGATATAATTGCAAGTGCTTTTTGGAAAAATACGATTGACTTTAGAAAACTTTTTTCTTTCAAAAAGTTTTCTCTTTTGCACCTTGTGCAAAATTCACTTTCAAAAATTCGTTTCTTGGGATTGGGTTTCGTTTTTTGCGAAAAACGACTTAGGACGCAGTCCTAAGAACCTGAAATTTTTTGAAAAAAATTTAGTAAAACTTTCATGCTTTTTCCAACGCGCTTAACTTTTTATTTATCATAAAATAGTATACCACACACATCACGATTTGTAAAAGGGTTGCAATTGGAGTTGAGAGGCCTATTGTGAATAAAGACACAGGAGTGATGCCGCTTAAAATTATTGTTAGTGGCAAACGTATGAGTACTGCACCAACTATTGCTTGTATCATGACAAACACGGTTTTTCCACAACCGCTAAAATAGCCTGTCATACAAAACATCACAGCTACAAAAATTGTATCAAATGCATATGCTTTTAAATACTGAGTAGCTTCTTTTATCACAGCTTCGTCACTACTAAAAATTCTTATTAGCACTTCTCCTGAAAAAAATGAGAAGAAGAACATTATGACACCAAAGGCAAGGGATATAAACATTCCAACAAACATGCCTTTTTTAGCACGGGATATCTTTGAGGCGCCATAGTTTTGTGCAACAAAGACCGACATGGACTGCATAAAGGCTATTGGAATAAGCATTATTATGCCTGTAAGTTTTTCGGTAACTCCCACAGATGCCGAGAAAATAACGCCAAACTGGTTTACAACAACGGTTATCATCAAAAATGATATGCTAACTATACCGCTTTGTAGTGCCACAGGTGCGCCTAAAGTTAAAATCCTTTTTATATGCGACGAATGTATTTTTAGGTCGCGTTTTTCAAATTTGGGTAAAAGTCCGCTTTTTTTACGTATAATTACAATGCAAATTACAACGCTTAAAGTTTGCGCCAAAACCGTTGCGATTGCGGCTCCTCCCGCACCCATTTTAAAAACAGCAACTAAAATTAAGTCGCCTACTATGTTGAAAAAACAGGCAATTCCGACTGCAATTAAAGGTGTTTTGGAGTCTCCAAGTCCCCTGAAAATACTTCCTAAAATATTAAACGAGAATATCATCACTATACCGATTGAGCAGTAAAGCAGATACTGTGTGGTCTCTTCTACCGCATCACTTGGGGTGTTTAGCATAGGAACTATATTATTTAAAAATATAAGTATAATGACAGTGATTGCAACCGCCATTGCTAAAAATATCACTACCGAATTGAAAATAATCGAGGCGACGTCTTTTTTTTGACCTTGTCCTATTTTTTGGCCTATAAGTATGGTAGAACCCATTGCAAAACCAGTGCAAATGGAGGTAATGGTGTTCATAAGCTGACTTCCCGTTGAAACACCAGACACGTCGGACACGGTGCCAAAATTTCCGACTATAAACATGTCGACAGAGCCGTAAAGTATCTGCAAAAACAGTGCAAGTAAAATCGGTACCGTAAAGCTCACCAAAGATTTAGTTACACTACCGTTTATAAGTGTATTATTATTTTTCAACTTGGCACTCCTTAACAAAACTCTGACATGTCTTTATTAAAGCAGTTTGTTCTGGTGACTTTAAAGTAAAATTCGACATTGTATTTTTCTTTTAATGCTTCAAAAAACAGTCTCGGATTTATTCCACCGTCATTACTACTTGGCAGAGTTATATAAATTAAGTTGCTGTTTTCAGTATTCTCTTTAAAATCCATATCTAAAAAATGCTCTTTAATATCTACTTGTTTCATGCCCTTTTTGCTTTTTTTGCTGACGAAAATATTTTCGCCACTTAGCATTTCTTCTGCCATTTCCTTAATGTTTAGGTCAGTTTCTATCCTGTAACTTGAATATCTTATGTCTGACGGCTTCATAGTAGGTTCTGTTACGGCAAAAACTCTTATATCAAGTGGTAAGCCGTTGTTAAATTTTTCTATTATTTCATCAAAAGAAAAATCCTCTTCCAAAAGCTTTACGTCCATGCTCTCTCTTATGCCTTCATAGCCAAGAGAAATCGGCATTGCAACTGTGAAAAATACATGGGGGTTAAAACCCTCTGTGTACCAAAATGGCAGTTTAGCCTTGTGGATTGCACGCGAAATACAGCGGCATAAATCTAGATGGGAAATATACTTTGCAGTATCGACTTTTTTAAACCATATTCTTATTGTCTTCATAGCAAATACCTCCCCCATATTTTCTTGCACCGCAATTTGAACAGCCTTCTTTACAGTTTAGGCTGGTGCGACTATCGTATGCTTTTTTACATTCGTTTATTAAAAACTCTTTTGTGACACCATAGTCGAGATGATCCCAAGGTAGAACTTCGTCAAAACTTCTATGTCTATTTGCGTAAAACGCCGGGTCTATACCCAAATCTTCAAATATTTTTAGCCAAGCCTCAAAGTCAAAACATTCACTCCAGCCGTCAAAGCGGAAATCTCGCTCCGCTGCAAGCTCAAGAACTTTACAAAGCTTTCTGTCACCTCTTGCGAATACAGCCTCTAAAAAGCTAGTCTTTGCCTCGTGGTAATTGACCTTTAGTTTTTTTGATTGCACGCTGTCTTTAAGTTTAAACTGTTTTTCTCTAAATGTTTCTATACCGTCTTGTCCGAACCACTGGAAAGGCGTAAAGGGTTTTGGCACGAAAGCCGATGCACTTGCCGTAACGGCAACGGGTACACCTTTTTTCTTGTCGGGGTTTTTATAGTATGCATCGACGACATCTTGTCCAAGTGCGACTATCGCCTCGATATCTTCCATGGTTTCGGTAGGAAGTCCTATCATAAAATACAGCTTCACTCTGCTCCAACCGTTTGAAAATGCAAGATTTACTGCATTCATTACATGCTCTTTTGTCACGTTTTTATTGATTACATCACGCATACGCTGAGAACCTGCCTCGGGAGCGAAAGTTAGACCGCTTTTTCTTACAGTTTTTATTTTTTTAGTAAGTTCACTTGTAAAGCTATCTGCCCTTAGTGACGGAAGTGAAACGCTTATATTATTCGGTTTTGTCCAGTCGTGTAAAGTGTCTAGCAAGCAGTTAAGCTCTTTGTAATCGTTAGTGCTCAGTGATGAAAGCGAAATTTCATCATAGCCTGTGGTCTCACATAGGCTTTTTGCTTGTGAATTAATTACATCTACACTTTTTTCTCTGTACGGTCTATAAAGCATACCTGCTTGACAAAATCTGCAACCGCGTATACAGCCCCTTAAAACCTCTACAACTGCCCTGTCATGAACTATGTCAAGAAATGGCACGACAAAGTCTTTTGGGAAAAACATATTGTCAACGTCTATGCAAACTCTTTTTTCTACTTTTTCGGGTGCCCCGTCTTTTGGGATATACTCTTTTACTGTGCCGTCCTCGTTATATGTCACATCGTAAAGTGATGGAACATACACGCCTTTGATTTGAGAAGCTTTTTTAAGAAAGTCTTCTTTACTCTCGTTATTTTTCTTGCACTGTCTGTAAAGCTCTATCACTTCAAGGTCTACTTCTTCACCGTCTCCTAGACAGAATAAATCGAAGAAATCTGCCAAAGGTTCAGGATTACAGGCACAAGGGCCTCCGCCTAAGACTATGTTTTTAAGCTCGGTTCTATCTTTTGCTAAAATCGGAATATTAGCCATTTTTAGCATATTTAAAATATTTGTATAGCTAAGTTCATACTGCAAGGTAAAGCCAAGAAAATCGAAATCGGTTATAGCATCTCCGCTTTCGAGCGCGTAAAGTGGAATGTTTCTCTCACGCATTTTATCTTCCATATCCACCCAAGGCGCAAAGACGCGCTCACACCATATATATGGCACTTCATTCATAACAGAATAAAGTATTTTAAGACCTAGGTGAGACATTCCTATTTCATAGGTATCTGGAAAACAGAATGCAAACCTTAAATCGACTTCATCTTTATTTTTAATAATAGAATTAAGTTCACCGCCGACATAACGTCCGGGCTTTTGAACATCTAAAAGTATTTTTTCAACTTCTTTACTAAACATTAATTTCATACCCTCTATCTTTTAAACTTTAACCTTTATTATAGCGTATTTTACGATAAATTGCAAGAAACAGTCAATAAGAAAAAAGGAAAACCCCCGAGGAGGGTTTTCCTCTTTAAATGTCCACTGGACATTTAAATTCACTTTTCCTGCGTTTAGAAAAGTATAAGATTTCGCTTTCTTCGGAAAACGACTCAGGACGCAGTCCTAAGAACCTGAAATTTTTTGTAAAAAATTTAGTAAAACTTTTTACCACAATTATCCATTATCAACTATTAACTATTTTATTATAAACTCGTGAAGTTAAGAAATATACCACTGCGTATACTGCCGAGAAAATTGTGCTTACTACTATAGCGGGCAAAGTAAAATCTACTTGACTTCCGTTGTTTAGTAAAACCAAGATTTTATTAAGTAGTGGTGAGGCAAAAGTCATATGGAGTATCGCAATTATTATGGGAGCCGAAAAGATCATTAAAATCTGAGAGCGGATTGAGCCTTTTACTTCTTTTTCGCTCATTCCTATGTTTTTCATAATCTTAAATCTATCCTTGTCCTCATAACCCTCTACAATTTGCTTGTAGTAAATTATGAGTACCATCATTACAAAGAATATAAGTCCTAAATACATACCCAAGAACAAAAAACTGCCGAATATTTCGTAATTATAAAATGCAAAATCTTGCCTTGATGAAAATGAGTAAGATTTAAATTCTACGTCAGTAGTTTCTATATATTCGTAGAGCGGTATATCCATACTCTCATAATATAAATTTAGTTTTTCTTCTTCCGACAAATTGTCGTTTAAATCAAACATTAGAGTATTCCCAACGCTTGACTGAAAACCTGCAATGTCATTTGCCATGGATTTAATGGTGTCTTCACTGTCAACAACTATACAAGTGATATAACCGCTAAGTCTTTCAGGCAGTCCAAAGTCGTCCGTAGTTTCTACTACATTATAGTCTTTTCCTAAAATATTTATAGTATCTTTCGCAGGATAATTATATATAGCCACTTCATTTTCTGCTAAATCAAGACTTTTCCCTGTTAAGGTTTCATACAGTGACTGAGGGACAATTTGTGTATAGACATTAAGTAAACCTAATGTGGAAACAGATTGTCTTTCTTCATTTTTTCCTAAAAATATTAAATTACTCTCATTTGTGCTGTCGCTTAAATAAGCATCTATAAAAGTGTAGTTTATATAGTTTTGAGTATTTATACCTTGTGTTTCTAAATAGTCGATAGAGACTTGTGAGACTTTTGCTATATTCTCTTCATCAAAATTTTCATAGCTTGTGTGCAAGCTTATATCACGTGGGTAAACTCTCTCTATACTTTTTTCTACATTTGAATAAAGTGAAAAAGTAGATGTCACCGCAACTAAAACTGCTGTAGATGCAAGGCAGATATTTGAAAGTCCCACGGCGTTTTTCTTTATCCTGTACATCAAGGACGAGACATTTACAAAGTTTTTTGTCTTGTAATAAAATTTCTTGTTTTTCTTTAGCAGTTTAAAGATATAGATGCTAACCGAAATAAATAAAAGATAAGTTCCAAGCATAACTAAAAGCACTGCGATAAAAAAGAAATTTAGAGCCTCTAATGGGTCTTTAATTGTGACCGCAAGATAATAACCCGTGCCTAAAAATAAGAGACCTAAAAAGCTTAAAAATATATTTCCCCTAGGCATTTTTTCACCGTTTTTAGCACCACTTAAAAGCTCGGTAGGATTTGACACCATAATTTTAAATGTGCTGCTTAAAAAAGTTAAGAAAAATATTATTATAAAAAATACAGATGTAACTATTAGTGCGTTAAAGCTTATAGTAAAATCATAAACTGGCGAGAATGCTATCATTTTGTAAAGGGCTAAGGTCGAAAGCTCATTAAAAATTTCTCCTAAGATAAGGCCTATAAATATTGAAACAAAGGCTACAACGGAGGTTTCAAAGAAAATTATCTTTACTATATGCTTTTTTTCAAGTCCTAGTATATTTAAAAGGGCAAATTCCTTTTTTCTACGCTTTACAAGAAAGCTGTAGGTATAAAATAAGAAAATTGCTGAAAATATACTTGTAGCATACAGGCCGATATTTAAAAGAGTTTTTGTGTATTCACCCGTGTTTGGTTTATCTATGATAGAACGAAAGTTATGAAAAACAATAATCATTAAAATTGAACTTAAAATATAAGGTATATAGGTCTTACTGTTTTTCTTGATATTCGACAGTGCAAGAGTAAAATAAAAATTAGATTTCATATTATCTACCCCCACCGATTAAAACCGCTAGAGTTTCTGAAATCTTTGTAAAGAAATCCTCGTCGCGCAAACTACCTTTATAAAGCTGGTTGAATATTTCACCATCCTTAATAAAAAGAACTCTTTTTGCAGTCGACGCTGCCTTTACACTGTGGGTTACCATTATTATGGTTTGACCTTCGTTGTTAATTTCTTTAAATTTATTAAGTAAGTCTTCACTTGCCTTAGAGTCAAGGGCTCCTGTGGGCTCATCTGCAAGCACTAATTCAGGATTTGTTATAAGAGCCCTTGCAATGGCACAGCGTTGTTTTTGGCCACCTGAGACTTCGTATGGATATTTTTCCAGTATATCGCCAATACGAAGTTTATTTGCAATGCTCTCGACACTTTTTAACATATAGCTATGCTTTTCCTGTGATAATACAAGTGGAAGCAATATATTATCCTTTATTGAGAATGTATCAAGTAGATTGAAGTCTTGGAAGACAAAACCTAAATTTGTTCGTCTAAAAGAAGAAAGCTCTTTGTCTTTAATTTTTGTTACATCATTTCCAGAGAGCAAAACTTTGCCAAGACTTGGTTTGTCAAGTGCTGCTAAGATGTTTAATAGTGTAGTCTTTCCAGAGCCTGACTCCCCCATTATCGCGACGTATTCACCACGCTCAACAGAGAAAGATACGTCGGATAATGCCATAACTTTATTTCCTCCAAAACGTGTGGTGTAGATTTTCCTTAAATTTGTTACATCTAAAATGTTCATAAAATCAATCCTTTCGGTATATTAATTTGGCTTACACATAAATTTTATACCAAAATTAGTTTAGCTTCCATAGATTAAGCTTACAAAACAAGTGAGTAAACTTACAGTTTTGTAAGTTTACTCAAAAAATTGCTCTTTACGCTTTAAGTCTATCAAAACCTCGGTGCCCACATTTTCTTTGGAGTTTACAGAGATTTTGTTTTCAAGCTTTGTCAATATTCTTTTTGAAAGATACAGGCCAAGTCCTGTGGCGTGGTTATCCCATCTTCCATTATAACCAGTAAAACCTTTTTCAAAAATTCTAGGCAAGTCTTCGTCGCTTATTCCTATACCATTGTCTTTAACAGATAGTATATCACTTTGAAGGCGGATAGTTATACTGCCTTTAACTTTTGTGTATTTAAGTGCATTTGAGATTATTTGCTCAAGTGAAACAGCCAACCATTTTTCATCTGTTAAGACTATCTTATCTAAATTCTCAAGTTTAATAGAAATGCTTTTTGAAATAAAAATCGGCGCATATTTTTTGATAAGTTTATTTATTATGATTTCCAAATTATAATGCCTTATAACTAAATCATCTGATATATTCTCGCTTCTTATAAAATTTGTCACCATTTCGGTATAGCAGTCAATTTTAAAAAGTTCTTCTTTTAATATTTTATCGCGTGGAGTATTACTTTGCTCGAGACTTAAATTCATGGCGGATATGGGCGTTTTCACTTGATGAACCCACATGGAGTAAAAATCCTTTATTTCGTTTAAGCTTTGATTGTTTCTTTGGATAGTATCAAGAAGTAATTCATGTTGATTTTTTGCTATTTCAAGGCAGTTTTCTTCTACAAAGTTAAAATCTCTGTTTGCGTCTGGTGAAAAATCCTCTTTCATTAGCTCTAATTTTGATATTTTGGAATTAAATCTACAAAAATCTATTACAGCAATAATTAAATAAACAGTAAAGCAAATCAGCACTGAATAAAAATTTGCCTCAAAGTTTAAATTAGATAAATATGAAATAAGAAAAAACACTGAGCCTATAATAACAAATAAAATTATATATGAAATTCTGTGTTTAAGATAGTTTAACAACATTGTAATTACTCCTTGTTAAAATTAAGATGAATTTTCACATAACTATACCGTATACTACAATTGTGCTCAATACGCTTAGTAGAGTGCCTAACAAATAATATTCAGCAAATTCTTTATCTCTAGATATTTTATCATATCTGGCTACAGATTTTGCTGCAAAAATTAAACCAATAGCTGAATATTCACCGTGGTATATCATAATGACGATAATAAGACGCTCTAGAGTGCCGATTAAAGCTCCTGCTTTTACAGGACTTGAAGAGGACTGATGATTATACTTACTCAGTACAATTTTGCAGGTTATATTTATTGGTTTATGCAGTATTACCGCAATAACGGCTAATTTTACAATATCATAGTTTTGCAAGTCAGTCAGTGAGAAAATCTCTGCGATATATCCATTTAACTGTACAGCTATGTTGAGTTCAAGTATAAATAGGCTGAAAATAAATATAGCTATAATATGTAGAAGTTGATCCGCTAAGTAGAGAAAATTTGTATCTAGTTTTTTTATGTTTTTATTCTCAAAAATAATTTTTAAAAAATCTATTAATGCATGAGAAAAACAAAGTAAAAGAACTAGCTTAAAATTTATTCCAAAGCATATCGTATATAAAACTATTTGGGCAAATGAATATAGCGCTATATGCACTAAGTAATACCGTATACCCCTTGAGGTATTGAGTTGCATTTTGTTTGTCGCCATAGGTTCAGACTGTAGATAATAATCGCCTATTATATGTGCAAATAGACCGATAATAAAAATCTCTTTAAACATCTACCTCATCTCCTTTTTGCAAATATTGTTTTATACTGTTTATACCATTGTTGTATTGATAAAACAGAGATGATTTTATCGCCTTGTTGACGGTTGACTGTGATATTTTTAATTGCTCGGCTACTTTATATTGATTTTCATTATTTTCTTTGTATTTTTCTATTATTTCCGCTTGTCTAGCTGTCCATTTGCTTTTTATGGCAAAACTTAACTCCAACACTGAATCTATCAGTGAGTCGCACTCGTTATTACTTGTAGCTATCAGTATATTGTTGGGGCTGTTTTTATACTTGCCCTCGCTTGACTTTAACCTTTCGACCATTTTCCTCGCATAGTGATATGCAGGTCCGTCGGCACCAAGAGGGAAATCGTGGCTAATCTCGGTGTGAATTTGACCGATACCGACACCAAATCTAATCTTTACTGGTTTTATTTCTTTTTCTATTTCAAATATAATTTCAAATAAATTTTCACTATTACCTAGCAGTCCTTGAAATTCATCGCCTAAAGTAATCATAAATTTAGAGGAAATATTTTTTGCATACTTTTGATTGATTTTTTCTAAAAGAGCCTTGAATTTTTTTTGAAATTCGCCTCTATCGTTCACTTTTTTTGAATCAACAATGTCTCCGATTATTGCTATATATCTTCTATTTGGCATTTCAATCACCTCTTTTCGCATATTATATATCTATTTAGAAATAATGTCAACATTTAATGGCTTTAAAAGGCTATCTTTTTAATTGATGCGCTTTAAAGGCTATCTTTTTAATTGATGCGCTTTAAAGGCTATCTTTATTCTACTATATATCCAACGCCCTTTTTGGTCTTTATAAAGTCGTAAAGGCCTATGGCTTCAAGGCGCCTTCTGATTCTTGTTATATTTACAGTGAGTGTGTTGTCGTCTATAAATCTTTCGCTGTTCCAAAGTTTTAGTATCATATTGTCACGACTTACTACTTTACCCGCATTTTCAAAGAGAATTTGCAGGATTTTAAATTCATTTTTAGATAAAATTTCAATATTGTCCTTATAAGCAAGTGAAAAATCACTTAAATTCAGGATAATGGACTTATGCTCTAAAATATTTAAGTCCTGTCCCTTTGTGTAAGTGCGCCTTAGTACAGCAGTAATTTTAGCGCTTAATACATCAAGTGAAAATGGCTTTGATATAAAGTCGTCTCCACCCATGTCCATTGCCATAATTATATTCATATTATCAGAGGCAGAAGATATAAACACAATGGGAACATCAGAAAAATTTCTAATTTGCATACAGTGGTAATACCCCGTTTTATAGGGTAAATTTATATCCATTAAGATAAGCTGTGGTGAAAACTCATTTACCGACTTTATTATATTTTTGAAATCAGTTGCGATTTGGGCATTATAATCACAGTTTACAAGGTGTTCTTTTATACTCTGTGCTATTAGCTCATCGTCTTCTACTATTAAAATTTTATACATGTGACACATCTCCAGAAATTTAATATACGAATTATAGCATGAATATTATATTTTGACAAATGAAAAAAGCACCTCAAATGAGATGCGTGTAGACGACCCAAAAGGTATAGCACTTAGCTGTTTTGACAAAAGATAAAAGTTTTACTAAATTTTTTACAAAAAATTTCGGGTACTTAGGGCAGCGCCCTGAGGCGTTTTCCGCAGAAAACGAAATCTTATCCTTAGAAGAGCTTTTTTGAAGGTGAATTTTGCCACTGACTAAGGGGCAAAAGAGGAAACTTTTTGTGATAAAAAAAGTTTCTTTATACCTCCCTTTTTGTGTGGCATTTTTTCTACTGGTTTTTTTGACAAATGAAAAAAGCACCTCAAATGAGGTGCTTTAAAAACTATGCTGCTTTTTCTTTTTTACCGTTTAAGAAAGGCTCTGAGAATATTTTATTGAAAAAGCCTATTGTAGGACCCATGCAAAGTGCTGTAAGAACAGTACCTACGCCGACTACACCGCCTAAGAAGAAACCTGCTATAACAAAGGTTACATCAGTAATAATTCTACAAACCGAGAAATTTAGCTTTGTTCTATCGGTGAGCATAAAGCTTAAAACGTCATAAGGGCCAACACCAAGTTTTGCAGTAAAGAATATAGAGCAAGCAAAACTGTGGATTATAAGTGCGCCTAGAAACATTACAGACTTAACTATCAGATTATTTGGGTCCTCAAGAAATATATTGTATAAATATGTAAAGAAGTCTGCGCAAAAACCAACGCCTACCATGTTTGCCACTGTGCCAATACCAATATAACTTCTTCCAAAGAAAAGCCCTAAGATTATGACAATTAAATTAATTGCAAGCTGTGTAATACCAAAGCTAAATCCAGAAATACCTGTAAGCCCCATTACAAAGGTTGTAAAAGGGTCTGTACCAAACAGTACTTTATTATAAATTGCAATACAAAATCCCATTAAAATTACGCCGATAAAGCTCATGCAAATTCTTTTTGCCATTCTAGCATCAAGTTTCATATATTTATTTACTCCTTAAATTTTAAAATCCTATGAAATTATACTATTTTCCGACAATAAAAGTCAACGAAGAATTATCATATAAAACAAATATAGCAATACCACTAAAACGCATATAATAAGTTAACGATTAATTATCTATTTAAGCTTCATCTGACTTGAAAATTGCATAGTACATTAGAAGCAAACTAATTATTAGTATCGAAAAATTATATTTGCTCACCATAAGTATGTAAAATCCTAAGCTAGACAGCAAAAAGCAAAAAAATATAGAGATTATCTTAAGAATTTTTGGTGGCAGTTTTACTGCGGATAAAATATTTTGCCCGTCAAGTGAGTAAATTGGAAGCAGTTGAAAACAGCCGTATATCAAATTCACATTTGCAAAGTCATTATTAATATTAAAAAATGTAATATACATTAAAATATTTGACAAAGGACCTGCAAGGGATATAAAAAAACGCTTATGATTTGGTAGATAGGATGTATTCATGCCAAGCCTTAATTCAAAAGCACAAAAGCTAATTTTAGGCGTTTTTTCGCCAAACGCATACATCATGATTAAATGTGATATCTCGTGAATTAAAATAGCAAGCAATGAGAACAGCAAGTTAAAATTTTTATCTATTATAAATAAAAAGCATAGTAATGCTAAAAAACAAAAACTAATTTCAATGTGAAAATTTTTCTTTTTTATATGTATTTTAGTGTTCATCAATTATCCTTAACTCGCTTTCACTTACAAAGACTGTGTCTAGTATTTGATCATTATACACTTTTTCAAGCTCGTCTATAAGCTCAGGTACAAACTCTTTTATTACAAAGAGACTCAAAAGAAGTAAAACGCAAAGAGTTATCTGGAAAATTTCAAAGCTTAGTTTAAATCCGTGACTAAGTATCTCTTTTTCCTCGTCTATGGTATCACTTTGGGTTACAATTGGATTTATAGAGGTGATTTTAATAACGTCGTCAACTTTTTGCATGGCAATCCTCCCTTATATTATAAATACGGAGCGACATACTGCGTCGCTCCGTTTGATATCCCTCAGCAAGAGCAGAGCCCTTGCCCTACAATTTGTGTAGACTTAAATAATAATGCAAATCAAACCGCTGCAACCTTCGTTGATTACTCTTTCGACGGTCTCCCTCACCTTTTCTCTGGCGTCGTCTGGCATTTTATTAAGTTTTGTGTGCATACCCTCATTTACGAGCTCATGAAGAGATTTTCCAAATATATTTGACTGCCAAATTCCTATAGGGCTGTCTTCAAACTCCGACATTAAAGAAGATACCATTTCCTCAGACTGCTGTTCTGAGCCGACTACAGGAGTAATTTCGGTGTAAATATTTGTCTTCATCATATGTATAGACGGAGCCGTTGCCTTTAGCCTTACACCGTATTTACCGTTTTGCTTTATTATCTCGGGTTCTTCCAAAGAAAGCTCGTCGATATCGGGCATTACAACGCCATAGCCATAGTTCATTACGTCATCGTAGGCATTTTGAAGCTTTGAAAACTGCTCTTTTATTTTCGCCATTTCCATAAGATGGGTATAAAGTGAACTTTCATCATCAAGTTCAATGCCTGTTTTTTCGCCGAGTACCTTAAAAAATAGCGAAGAGTCAAGGAGTATTTTAGCAAATGACATACCGCTTCCAAGTTTTATTTCCTCTAGGCTTACAGCGCTTATAAATTCACATTCGCTGACTTTTTCCATAACGCCCCTTACTTCGCGCACTTTTTCTATACAGGAGCATTTTTTTATTTGTGTTAAAATTGAAGTTTTCAGCCAGTGGTCGTTGTCAAGACCTAAAACCCAAGGCGGTAAGTCATAGCTTATTTCACTTACAGGGAATTCAAGTAGTATTTTTGCTAAAATATTTTTTATATCTTCTTCTGTAATGTCTATACAGTTTACAGGGAGTACCGGCACACCGTATTTTTCACTCATTTGCTCTGCTAAAAGCTTAGACGACTCAGACTGTGGATATACACAGTTTAAAAGCATTACATATGGTTTGCCTGTCTCTGTAAGCTCTGCAATAACCCTTTCCTCCGCCTCTTCGTATTCCTCACGGGGGATGTCGGTGATGCTTCCGTCTGTTGTTATCATAAGCCCTATTGTAGAATGCTCTGTAATAACTTTTTTTGTGCCGAGTTCTGCTGCCATATTAAATGGTATTGCCTCTTCAAACCACGGAGTTTTTACCATTCGTGGCTGGTCTTCTTCGATATAACCTATGGCGCTTGGCACTATATAACCTACGCAGTCTATCATGCGCACTTCAAAACTTGCAGATTCCTCTATAGTCACAGTAACCGCCTGCTCGGGTATAAATTTTGGCTCTGTGGTCATAATAGTTCTGCCAGATGCTGATTGTGGGAGTTCGTCATTTGCCCTTTCGCGTTGGGCGATATCGGGTATATTAGGGATAACTATGGTGTCCATAAATTTTTTAATAAACGTAGATTTTCCGCTTCTAACCGGGCCTACCACACCAATATAGATTTCCCCATTAGTTCTAGTGTAAATGTCTTTGTATATGTCCATAATGGCTCCTTTCTTTTTGTACCGAAAATTTTTAAAGTTAAATTTATCTATATTAATGTAGTAAGCCTACATTTTAAAAATTAAAATATAACTAAAGCACCACCGCCTGAGTAAACGTCGTCGGTCAAGTTATTTATTTCACTGATACTCTGTAAAGATGCCTTGTATTTTTTGCCTATTTCCCAAAGTTCTTCGCCTTTTTTGCTATAATATACACATACCCTACCGTTATTGAAATTACTTGTTTTGTCACTTAAAACGGCATCTGTCAAGATATTTTTGCTGTATTCGGTAAAAAATTTAATTTCTACATTGCCCTCGCAGTTTACTTCAATGTTATTTGCATCAACAATTCTAAAATCACGTATTTCAACTCGTGCAGTGGTTTCGCCTTTTCTTTGAGCCACTTCATTAAATTCACGACTGACAGAAAAATCAAAGCATTTTGAAATATAATACACTTGATTTGACTTTCCTACATATAATAAATTAATATCATATTTAAATCTAAAGTTCATCTTGGTTTTTTCACTATGCGTGGTAACATTTACATTATCACACCAAATATCAAGTATTTTTTCTACTTCGTCATCGGCTAAAAACAGATTTTTCTTTTGATTAATCTTCTCTCTTATATCCTCCTCTAAGTTAACAAAACAAACGTTTGAAAAAGATAGTTTGCTGTCAAAATCAGTGGAGTAAGCATCGCAAATCACTGCGAGTTCGGTCTTTTTATAACAAGAAATCCCTGCAAATAGTTTAATAAATATCTGACAAATGGTGTATTCACCCATTGAGTCTTCTTTTACTTGAACTATAAACTCACCGACGTCAATGCTTGCATGGGCGATATATTCACTTTGGACGCCTGCTATCTCCACTGCTTGAGAAAACGGGAGGCTATAAGATAACTTTTCTACAGACATTTGATCGGAAAAGCTGCGATACATTATGCATATATCGATATTTCCATCGAGTACTACCTTGCCCGTGGCACAGCTTACTCTTAAAGAGCTTACAGATGCAGTACGCCTTAAAATTGATTCAATTGGTGGATTAGAATGTGTAAGGTTAAATTCATTTTCAAGGACAAACTGTTGTGTTATATTTGCCACGGCACTTGTGACATCTATTAAATCTGTTTTCTTTTCTAGATTATTAATGTCATAACTTATCATCTCTGACTTATGTGCTGTCACTTTTGCATCTAATATAACAGGAACGTGGATATCAAGTTTTCGTGCATTTATAGCCCTGCATACTATATGTCCGGCACTTGCCTTTACCTTGCCGATAAATTTTTCTGCCGTAAAGTTTATATCTCTTGCAAGAGAATATTCTTTATTGATTTCACACACTCTAATATTGCCAGTTTTTTCGTCTACATACTGAATGTAAAGACACATATTGCCCTCACAAATTAGACGGTCTGTGCTAAAAGAGTATGAGCTAATCTGCGCATAGGCATTGCATTTTAATATTTTTTGGATATCGGGGCAATAATCGGGTAAAGAGTATTCAATATCAATAGGACACTCAAAAGATTCACAAAAGACATTTTCAAAGTATTCATACTTTGCTTGTTCAAGTTTAGTTTGCATGTAATCCTCTCCTTTTATTTCTTGCTTAACTTATATGATAGAGAGAATTAATTTATGCAAAACAAAATGACTAATTTAAAATTTTGTGAAAAACTTAACTGGCGGCCGATGACCGCCCCTACCACAAAAAATCAAATTATTGTGTAGGGGCGAACCTGTGTGTTCGCCTACAAGGTTTCCACAAACCCCAAGGCAAGAGCAGAGCCCTTGCCCTACGGCGTGATTTATAATTTGTGAAAAACTTAACTGGCGGCCGATGACCGCCCCTACAACGGAAAACATTAAATTATTGTGTAGGGGCGAACCTGTGTGTTCGCCTACAAGGTTTCCACAAACCC
>CAYJIA010000005.1:0-43833 GCA_964370115.1 uncultured Eubacteriales bacterium | reverse complement strand
GTGTTCGCCTACAAGGTTTCCACAAACCCCAAGGCAAGAGCAGAGCCCTTGCCCTGCGGCGTGATTTATAATTTGTAAAAAAATTAACTGGCGACCATTGGTCGCCAGTGAGGTTTACACAAACCCTTTGCTTGGAAATTATGTATTTTCTAACTTTTTAATTTTAAACTTCTTTCTAAGAATATAGGCTAGAAAGCCTTTTGCTTTAAACACTACTACTTTCATAGTAAAATTACTCCATTCTACCAAATTTGAAATTTGTTATTTGTGCCTATTTACAAGTTACAGCTATTCCAAGTGCAGTTATAATCACGGCAGAAAAGAACAGTAGAACGCTTGGAGGGATTAAAAATCCTGCGATGAGACCCACGCCAAAGGCTATGGCATTATAACCAAGAGAACAGCAGTTTTTAAACAAATGGCCTTTTTTAAAATTACAAAACATAAAAAAACAACTCCACAGAGAAAAGTATAAGATTTAAGCGCTTATACAATATACTATGCGGAGTTTTATTTTTTGTTAAAGTTTATTATTATAAACTATAATAAGTGCATATCCAGCGTGGACTTGAATTTGAGCCACATTCGATATTATTTCGTTGCTTATACCCATAAGCACATCGCCACTTTGCAAGTCGCCATTATACATAGGGTATTTAAGTCCCTTATAAGTCACATTGCAAGAGCTAGAAAAGAACGGAAACACGGATACCATGCAGTCCTTTTGGTCGGTAATAGTGAGTTTACTGTCGTATAGCAAAAATGATTTGGATATATCGTCTGCCATAATTGCTACGGCACCTTTTTTTACGGCATGAAGCATAACATTATAATTTGCTATGGTATGGTCGTGCCGCTCGCCTCCGCTACAACCTACAAAAACAAAGTATTTAAGTTCTAGTTTAAGGCCTAAAAGAGTTGCATACATGGTGTCGGTCAAATCTTTTTGCGATGGTAAAACCTTAGTTTGTATATTGTCAGTATTCGCACTTTCTGATATTGAGTCAAAGTCTCCTACTATATAATCTGGAGTAATTCCATATTTTAAGGCGGTGTCATAGCCACCGTCGGCACAGATTACATAAAAATCACTTGGATTAAATTCTTTAAACACAGAACCGTCCTTAAGTGGCGAGGCTCCGATTATCATGCATTTTTTGAACTCTGCCATGATTTCACATCCTTTACATCTTTATATATACTTATATAGCTATCAATTCTTGAAGAGGAAATTTTTCCGTCTTTTACGGCATTCAAAATAGAGCATCCTGTCTCACAGGTATGAGTGCAGGAATTAAACTTACAGGTGAAAAGATATGGCTCAAACTCTGCAAAACCATATTGCACCTGTGTAGGATCTGTTATGTCAAAGTCAAGCACCGAAAACCCCGGTGTATCTGCAACATAAGACTTGTCAGCCACTTTATAAAGCTCGACATGCCTTGTTGTGTGTCGTCCCCTACCAAGTTTTTTACTTATTTGCCCTGTCTCTAAATTAAGATTTTCATAAAGAAAATTAATTACAGTAGATTTTCCGACACCACTGTTTCCCGTAAATGCAGAAATGCTGTCAGAAAACATAGGTCGAATTTTATCAAGCCCTAGCCCAGTCTTTGCGCAAATCGGATAACATTTAATACCTGTGTTCTCATATAAGTCTACTACACGAGTATCACTTGATAAATCGGTTTTGTTAATGAGAATGATAGGCTCTATGTCTTTTAATGCACATAGTGCTAGCGTTTTATCTATTAAAAGAAAATTCGGGGACGGCTCTACCAAGGATACAACTATAAAAAGTTTATCTATATTGGCAATTGGAGGGCGTACTAGAGAATTTTTTCTCTCAAAAATTTCGACTACCACTCCGTCGTCGGGGTCAGTGTATTCGACACTCACTAAATCTCCCACAAGGGGGGTAACTTTATCTTTTCTAAATTTACCCCTTGCCTTGCAAGTTATTATACCGCTTTGGGTTTCGACATAGTAAAACCCTGCTATGGCTTTTACTATTAATCCTTTTTCCACGTTCATTACTGTCTCCTTACGGTGTAGTTGTAGAATCTGACTCAGGTGCAGGAGTTGGAGCCGCTGTTGGTGCAGGAGTTGGTGTTGCCCAGTGGAATGGAAGTTCTGAAGTAATTTTTACTTCTTGGTTATCAAAGTCGATTGTCGCATAGATGTAGTCTTGGTCATCAAGCTGTACAACTATGTTAGAAATACCTGTTTTACCCTCAAAATGTGCCTCATATTGGCCTGAGTATGCAGGATTAACAGTGGCATTTTGAATTATTACACCGTCAAGATAAACTTCAACATTTAAGTCGTCATTAACTGATGTAGGTAAATTAAATTTGTAAGAAATATTTTTAATTGAGTTTTTACCTGAGCTTAAAACTAAGTCGACAGTGGATCCCTCAGAAATTTTCTCATCGGATTTTGGACTTGATGAAATAACTGTGTCTTTTGGTAGCTCACTCTCGTCGTCATAAGTTGTGGCTCCTACTTTAAGCCCTGCACTCTCTAATAGATTTGTCGCGTCAGTTAGACTTAAATCGGCAAGTGATGGTACTGGAACTTGAACCTCAGAAGGCCCTTTACTTACAAAGATAGTTACCACTGTGCCTTCTTGTATTTCAGTACTTGCAGCAGGTTCAGTTTTAATAACAAATCCTGATGCTGTTTCATCATCATTTACAGATTCAATTTTTGGAGTAAATCCTCTTTCGGTAATTTCGTTATAAGCATCATTTTGGTTTTGACCTGTTACATCAGGAACAAGAGCCAAAGGCTTTGCAGAGTCGGCTTTGTTTACAATAAGCTCGACTTCTTTACCAATTTTTACATTTACTCCGCCTTCTGGACTTTGTCTTATAACAGAGCCTGGTTCTTTTTCTGGGTCGTCGGTCTCTGTAACTTTAAATTCAAAATTTTGTGTGTAATCTGGGTCTAAGAGAATTTCATCATAATAGTTCATACCTTCAAAATCAGGTAGTAAAACTTCATCTATTACGGGGTCATCGTTTTGTGACATCATAGAGACTACAAAGTAAATACCAACAGCGAGTACGGCGACGATGCAGGCTGAGATAACGCCTGTGATTATCATAGAGCTTCTTGCGTGGTTTTTAGACCTTACCATCTCTTCTTCATATTCAAAGTTGTCGTTATAAGTCTCAGCTTTTGCCCTTGTAGGTGCTGTGCGAACTTGGTCATATATATCCATTTGCTTTGTCTCTTGCAAATTTTGTTGTCTTTGATATGAGAATACTGTTGACGGATTTCTTCTGAAAAACTCTATATCTGTAAGCATTTCTCTAGCCGATAAAAATCTCATTCCAGGCTTTTTCTCCATGGCGTGCATGGTGATTTCTTCAAGTCCTACTGGTATTTCTGGGTTTATTTCTCTAGGTCTTGTTGGTTCTTCTTGAAGTTGCATAATAGCAACAGACACAGCAGTGTCAGCTTCAAAAGGAAGTTGTCCTGTTATCATTTCATAAAGCATGACACCCACAGAGTAGATGTCTGCTTTATCATTTGTAAAGTCGCCTCTTGCTTGCTCTGGTGCGATGTAGTGCACAGAACCTAAGGCTTTGTCTGTCATTGTTTGAGTATCGCCTTGAACAAATCTTGCTATACCAAAGTCGGTCACTTTAATTGTACCGTCTTGTAGTAGAAGAATGTTTTGTGGTTTTATATCTCTGTGAATAATTCCTTTTTCATGTGCATGTTGTAAAGCTTTTAGTATTTGAGCTATAAAAAACGAAGACTCATTCCAAGGAAGTATTCCTTTTTTGTAAATATAGTCTTTAAGCGTTATGCCGTTTATAAGCTCCATGACTATGTACTGTATTCTGTCTCCAAAACTTACATCTAAAACTTTTACGATATTTGGGTGTGATAGCATTGCAATTGCTCGAGATTCATTTCTAAATCTTCTTAAAAACTCGCTATTTTCAGAATATTCTTCTTTTAAAATTTTAATAGCTACCCAAGTCTGAGTTTGAATGTCAAATGCTCTATAAACATATGCCATTCCACCCATTCCTACAAGCTCATGTATTTCATATCTTCCGTCTACTCTTTTTCCAATAAATTTATCCATTAATACGCCTTCCTTTACATTTTATAGATAGCACAGACCGTGATATTATCGTTGCCGCCACAGTCATTTGCAAATTTTACTAAGTTATCAACTATTATTTTTTGAGATGAGTTTTCAATAAAATCAGTAAGTGTTGTGTCTTCATCAAGATATGAGCTTAGCCCGTCAGAACAACTTATGACTACATCTCCCTGTGATATATTAAAAATACCTACATCGCAGGCTGTCGAGACTCTTGCGCCGACAGAGCGAGTGATAATGTTTCTATGTGGATGTTTTTTTGCTTCGTCTTCGGTAATTTGACCGCTGTCTACGAGCTCTTGTACATAAGAATGATCTTTTGTAATTTGGCTTACACCTTGCTCATTTTTTAGGTAGACTCTGCTGTCACCTACATGTGCTGTATAAAGTTTTGAGCCGTTTACAATTACAATAGCCACGGTAGTGCCCATTCCTTTTAGATAATCGTCTTCAAGTGATTTTTTGAATACTGCCTCGTTTGCGTCGTCTATTACACTGCAAAGAAGTCCTGCGACATCGGTATCGTCTAAAGTTTCAAAATTTACAGTTTCTAAAACTTTTGCAATTGTCTCTATAGCAAGCGCACTTGCTATGTTGCCACCGTGCATACCGCCCATGCCATCACATAATATAGACCACGCACAGTCATTTGAAACTTTGCAAATTTTAACCGCATCTTGGTTATTTGAACGTACCGACCCGATATCACTTTTTGCGTATACTTCAATCATAAAGTTTCTCCGTTCTGCCGTTTAAAACGGCTAGTATATTCCTATTTTCCATTTTCGGCTTTTAACTGTCCACAAGAGGCGTTAATGTCAGAACCCAAGGTTCTTCTTATTGTTGCCGTAAAACCTCTGCTTTCTAAAACTTGTACAAATTTTTTTAAACTTTGCACCTTGCTTTTTGAAAAGCCCGTACCCGCAACACTGTTTACAGGTATTAAATTTATGTGGCATAAAATTCCATTTAACTTTGACGCAAGCTGTTTTGCATCGTCTTGGCTGTCATTTACACCGTCTATCATAGCATATTCAAAAGAAATCCTTCTGCCAGTATGCTTTACATAGTATTTACATGCCGTGAGGAGCTCATCAATATTATAGCGCTTATTCACGGGCATCATCCGCGTTCTTGCTTCGTCATCACTTGAATGAAGCGACACAGACAGGGTAAGTTGTAGCTTGTTTTCACAAAGCTCATATATTTTATCGACTATACCACAGGTTGAAAGCGAGATATGTCTCATTCCTATGTTAAGTCCATCTTCATTTGAAACTAACTTTAAAAACTTAAGTACATTGTCATAATTATCAAGCGGTTCTCCCATGCCCATTAAGACAATATTGGAAATTCGCTCGCCTATATCATTTTGTGCTGTCATTACTTGAGAAAGCATTTCAGAGGGTAAAAGATTTCTTTCAAATCCCATTTTTCCTGTTGCGCAAAATGTACAGCCCATTTTGCAACCGACTTGACTTGAAATACAAATAGATATGCCATGCTTGTATCTCATTATAACAGCCTCAATAAAATTGCCGTCAAAAAGCTTGAAAAGATATTTTACAGTACCGTCAATTTGTGACACCAACTTTTTTTCTATTTCGCAGTTTGCGATGAAATAGTTTTGTGTTAATTCTTCTCTTAAACTCTTTGGCAAATCTGTCATTTGGTCGAAATCAGTCACACCGAGATGTAACCATTTATATACTTGTTTTGCGCGAAATTTAGGAAGATTAAGCTTTTTAAATTCTTCCTGAGTTTCGCTCATTAGCATTGATTTTATATCAATTTTATGCAAAATGCAATCTCCTTTTACAAAAGTTAACTATAAATTAAAAAATATCGCTTAAAATCTAGGGTTTATGTAGTTTTTCTAAACAATGCAACGAAAAATCCGTCTATGTCACAGGAATATGGCATCATAGTTTGTTGATATGACGGCTCGTCTATTACCCTCGGTAGAGTGTCTATTGTGGGGATATCCACAGGCTCAAAGCCGTGACTTTCTTCTAAGAATTTTTCGACAACTTCATCGTTTTCTAAAGGATTTAATGTGCAGGTAGAGTACACTAGCAGTCCACCATGCTTTACATGTTTAGAAGATTTTTTTAGTATGTCAAGTTGAATTTGTGGCAAGTCACTCACACTGTCAGGATCTTTATATCTTATTTCGGGTTTTCTTCTTATTGTTCCATAACCTGAACAAGGAACATCGCAAAGCACTCTGTCAGCGCCATCTACTTCACAGGCATTATCGGTAGTGGCGTCTCTAATACTTGCTAAAACATTGGTAAGGCCTAGCCTATATGCGCCTGAGCGAATTAGCTTTACTCTGCCTTTATATAAGTCATAGGCATAAATCTTGCCTTTGTTCTCAGTTTTTTGTGCCATGGTAAAAGTTTTTCCACCTGGCGCTGCACAGCAATCTATTATAATTTCACCAGGTTGCGGGTCAATTAGTTTACATAGATACTGAGAAGATAAATCCTGCACATGGAAAAGTCCATCTTCAAATTGTTTTAGACTTGTAAGGCTGCCAGGGTTTACAATAGAACAGGCGTTATCAAGTCCATAGTACGGTGTAGGTGTTAGTTCGCTGCCTGTAAAGCTTTCTATAAAACTTTTTCTGTCAAGCTTTGTGGAGTTTACTCTAATATAGGTTTTTGCTCTTTCCAAAAAGCTTTCTAATATTTTCACACAGTTTTCTTTGCCGTAGGCATCACTCCACAACTCTATAAGTTTTTGTGGAACAGAGTATCTTACGCTTAAATCGTAAAAACTGTCGCCTACAGGCAAGCTTAAATCATCGATATTTCTTAAAAGCTCGCGCAAAACAGCGTTTACAAAACCACTTGCATTTTGTCTTTTCACAGTTTTTGCAAGGTTTACGGCCTCATTTACTATGGCGTTATCGGGGATTTTGTCAAGATATACAATCTGATACACCGAAAGTCTTAGTATATTTAAAATATCTTCATTTATTTCCCAAGACGGATTTTTTACAAACTGTCTTATATAGTAGTCAAGTGTTATTTTTTTTTCAAGAACTCCATAAAAAAGCGTACTGCAAAGTGCCTTGTCACGCTTATCTAAATCACACTGTCTAAGCGTTTTATCGAGTACGATATTTGAATAACCTTCGTTTTCACCGACATCTTTAAGTGCTTGTAAAGTTAAACTTCTTGCGTTTGTTTCCATATAATTTCCATTTCTGCTTTATATAAGCTCAAAACTGTCGACATCTGGATTTACAGGATGTCCTAAAAGATAGCTTTTGCTATCCATTCTTTTGGCGTTTTCCATTTGAATTTCAAGTAAAGCTAAACTGCCTTCTTTACAGTATACACATAGATACCCGTCTTTTACAAAAATTTTTCCAGCATCTCCGCTATCTTCTAGAACTTTTGCGCGGTGTATTTTCATTTTTACTCCACTAAAAATCGCAGTGGCAGTAGGCCATGGGTTTAAACCTCTTATTTTATTATTAATTTCACGGGCAGGTAAATTCCAGTTTATTGGGCATAAGTCTTTACTTATCATAGGAGCATGAGTTGCAAGGCTTTCGTCTTGCTTTTGTGGCGTTATACTGCCTTTTTCAAGCTCGTTTAATGTTTTTATAAGCAAGGTGGCGCCACAGTCTTTAAGCCTGTCAAAAAGCTCACCCGAGGTTTCATCTTCTTTTATAACTACTTCTTCTTTTAAAAGCATATCGCCTGTATCCATGCCTTTTGCCATGAGCATTGTGGTAATTCCAGTAATGGCTTGTCCGTCTAGCACCGCCCACTGAATAGGTGCGGCACCTCTGTATTTGGGCAAAAGAGAACCATGCACATTTACACAGCCATATTTAGGAATAGACAGCACCGACTCTGGCAAAAGTTTGCCGTAAGCCACTACTACTATACAGTCAGGATTAATAGCCTTAATTTCCTCTAAAGTGTCGGATACCTTTAAAGGTTGGTGTACAGTTATGTTATGCTCAAGTGCAACTTGCTTTACAGGTGGCATTTGAATTTTTTTGCCCCTGCCCTGTGCTTTATCTGGCTGACAAAACACGGCTTCAATTTGATGTCCTTTTTTTATCAGTGCTTCAAGTGATGATACCGCAAAATCTGGTGTGCCCATAAAAATAATTCGCATTATTCTAAGTCGTCTCCCTCGTCAAATTCTTCGTCTGCTTCGTCTTGTTTTCTAAGTTCTTCTAGCTCTTCTTGTGTTAGCATCTTACTTGCCTTAGTGACAAATAAAACTCCGTTTAAATGGTCTATTTCATGGCAAAAAGCCCTTGCTAAAAAGTCTTCTGCCTCTAAATCTATTGTATCACCATTTCTGTCCTGTGCCACTACTTTTACTTTTTGTGGTCTATTTACAATTCCAAATTCCCCAGGAAATGAAAGACAGCCCTCTATATCCTCTTGCTCGCCGTCCATTTCGACTATTGTGGGGTTGATAAGCTCTATAAGTCCTTCGCCTATGTCGACTATACAAACTTGTCGTCTAATGCCGATTTGAGGTGCTGCAAGCCCTACGCCGTTTGCTTCGTCCATAGTTTCCTTCATGTCGTCTAAAAGTTCCCAAAGTCTTTCGTCAAATTTTTCAACTTTACGAGTTGCTTTTTCTAAAACTTCGTCTCCAGTTGTTACTATATTTCTAAGTGCCATATAAATTCACTCCCGTTAAATTATCATATAAGGGTTAGGATCTGCAAAAACGCTTACGTTTTTAAATTCCTTTTGTTTGTAATATTCTAAAATTAGATTATCAATCATTTCCCTAAATTTTTTGCTGTTTTTATGCTTTATAATTATCTTATATCTATACTTATCGCTTATTTTAACAATGTTTGCAGCCGAAGGCTGAAGAACCCTAAGCGGTAAGTCTTCGTATTCTTTTTGGGCTAAAAGGCATAGTGCGTTTAAAAAATAAACAGATGCCTTTGCAGTTTGTCTTTCATCTTCTCCGACAAAACCCATAACTAAAATGTCTACAAAAGGAGGATAAAGCATAGCCATTCGGTACACTATTTCCATTTGATAAAAGGCAAAATAGTCTTGTTTTGCAGAAAGTTGTAAGTGCATATTTTCAGGTAAGCTCGTTTGAATTATTGCCTTGCCTTTATATTTTCCGCGCCCTGCTCTGCCTACTACTTGGGTTAGCAAATCAAAAGTGCGCTCATTGCTTCTATAGTCATCGCTTAAAAGACTTTGATCGGCAGATATTACGCCGACGAGGGTTACATTTTCAAAATTTAAACCCTTTGCAACCATTTGAGTACCCACCATAATATCATATTCACCTCTTGCAAATGCGTCCATTTTTCGCTCCATTGCATACTTGCTTGAAGTAGTGTCTGCATCAAGTCTTAACACCCTTGCACCCTCCACAATTTCCTCAAGGTTTAATTCCATTTTTTGAGTGCCTGTCCCCGTGAGATGTAGGGTGTCGAGCTCGCAAGTAGGGCATTTTGTTGTGAAATTTGTAGAATGTCCGCAGTAGTGGCACATGAATTTATTATTTGCGTTGTGATAGGTAAGTGAGATACTGCAAGACGGACAAGTTAAAACATTATTGCAGGTCTTGCATTTTATATATGAATTAAAACCACGCCTGTTAAGCAAGATTATTGATTGCTTTTTATCTAAAAAATTGTCATTTAAGGCTTTTTTTAAGGCGTAGCTTATATTGCTGTCATTGCCAAATAGATTTTCTTCGTTCATGTCTACAAGCTCTACGTCAGGAATGGTGGAGCCACCATATCTGTCCTCTAACTTATGGAAAGAGTAAACACCCTTAGTGACCATGTAATAGCTTTCAAGTGCAGGTGTTGCAGAGGATAAAATACACAGGCATTTATTATAAGAAATTCTAAACTTTGCAATATCTTTTGCGCTGTATCTTGGGCTTGTTTCGGATTTATAAGTATGCTCTTGCTCTTCGTCAATAACAACCAGTCCGAGGTTTTTAAATGGTGCGAAAATAGCAGAGCGTGTGCCAATTACTAGTTTGCACTCGCCTTTTTGCACCCTTTTCCATTCATCAAGTCTTTCACCCACCGATAAGGCACTGTGAAATACGGCAATGTTGTCACCAAATTCTTTTCTAAATACATCTATAGTCTGTGGAGTAAGTGCAATTTCGGGAACCATTAGGATAACATCTTTACCCTTGCCTAAAACATAGTCTATGACTTTTAAAAAAACAGAGGTCTTGCCACTTCCGGTTACTCCGTATAAAAGCGAAATTTCCGCCTTGTTTTGCTCTATACTATCTATGATATCGTCAAAAACCTTAGCCTGACTGTCGGATAAGGAAATTCCCGTATCTGCATAGCTTTTGTCAAAAACATTTACAGGACGTCGGTAAACTTCTTCTTCAAAAAGCTCTGCACAACCTTTTGAAACAAGTGATTTAATGACACCTATTCCAACACCTGTAAAATACATAAGCTCTTTTACAGATACTTCACCAATATCCATAAGTGCATCATAAACACTTTGTTGTTTCGGCGATAGTTTTGTATCGATATCCTCTATTACTTTTACCATTTTTCTAGTGGCGTCGTTTAGTTTTCTTTTAGCGAAATCTTCCTTTAAGAGATATCCCTTATCGACAAGAAATTTTAGGTCTTTTGAAGTTTCATCTATAGAAAATTTTTGAAATAATTCTTTTGAGCTTATGGCTTTTTTAGCATTTTTTAGTATTTCTATGATTTGAGCTTGTTCTGCGGTGAGCGTGTTTGTTTGAAAATTCTCGCGTAGCAGTGAGTAATTATAAAGAACCTTATATGAAAGTCCTGCGGGAAGCATTAATTTTACCGCATCAAAGAAGGTGCAAAAATATCTTTCTTTCATAAACCTTGCAAGGCTAATCATTTCGCCGGATAAAACAGGCAATGGGTCTATAATACTGCTTATAGGTTTGATTTTTTTATTATCAATCTCAGAATTATCAACCGCCATAACCAGAGCGACGCGTGTTTTATTTCCAGCTCCAAAGGGAACTAAAACTCTTCTGCCGATTAAGCTTTCACACTCAAGAGCCTGAGGAACAAAATATAAAAATTCTTTATCAAAGCTGTAATTTGTTTTTTCTACAGCGACAAGTACATTCACTCTTTATGCTCCTAAAATTAATAGTCGTATGGATTTGGCTCGGTGATAGTAAATTTGTCTAAAACAAAATCTTTTACGGCTAAATCTACAGGCTTTTCAATCATGATTTCGCCTCTCTCTTCAAATTCCGCTGTAATTTCTCTCGCCCTTTTCGCAACTGCGATAACAAGTGAATAGTGGCTTTTGTGTGGAGTTTTAATAACATTTTCTGATGGTTTTAACATATAAATTTTCCTCTCTATTATAAAAAATGACTTTTATTCGTTTTCTAAGAAATTGTCTTGGTCGTCCATGCCTTCAAGACGGTTCTTGATTTTTTCTGGTGCAATACATGAAAGTATTACATGCTCGCTGTCTGTAATGATTACGGCTTTTGTTTTTCTGCCCTGTGTTGCATCAATTGCAAGCCCTGTTTCCTTTGCATCTTGCACAATACGTTTTATCGGTGCAGCCTCGGGACTTACTATTGCAACAATTTTATGGGCAGATACCATATTATCAAAGCCTACATTAATAAGTTTCATATTTAGTCTTCTCTTTCTTACTCGATATTTTGAACTTGCTCTCGAATTTTTTCAATTTCAGATTTAATATCGACAACCATGTAAGATATCTTTGAATCTGTGCATTTGGAGCCTATAGTATTTGCCTCGCGGTTCATTTCTTGGATTAAAAAATCCATTTTTCTACCGATCGCACCGTCTGCTGTGATAAACTTTTCAAGCTGTTTAAAGTGGCTTTTTAGTCTTACAGTTTCTTCATCTACTGCAATTTTGTCGGCGAAAATAGCACATTCAGTTAAAATTCGTTGTTCGTCAATATTTCTGTCTGCTAAAATTTCGGTAAGTCTTGCTTCAAGCCTTGCTTTATATGCATTAACAGTTTGTGGCGAAGTGACTTCGATTTCTTTTACTAAGGACATAATTTGCTTTGCCCTTGATAATATATCGTCACAAAGCCTTTTACCCTCTGTTTCACGCATGAAGATAAATGCATCTAGCGCCTTATCGCACACTTTACTTACACAGTCAAGGACTAGCTCTTCGTCTTCAGGAGTTTTTCTTACTGCCAAAATATCATTGTATTTTGACAAAAGTTCAAGGGATACATCACTATTTATGCTATATTTATCCTTGATTTCATTAAAAGCCTTTAAATATTCGCATACTAAAGGGTGGTTAACTTCAACTTGCACCTGTGAGCTCTCGATATTATCAATGTGCACATAAACTTCAATTTTTCCGCGCGATACCCTATTTTGGACAAATGATTTAATCTTATCTTCCAAAAAAGCAAATCCGCGTGAAATTCTAAGCGAAAACTCAAAATACTTGTGGTTTACAGATTTTATTTCAACAATAACATGGCGACCACCAATAGTTTCTTCATGTCTGCCAAAACCTGTCATACTTTTTAACACTTTATCAACTCTATTCTTTAATTTAAGATTTTATAATTATATCATAGTTTAGTTTACATAAGCAATAAAACATTACAAAATTGTAATATTTTATTATAGAAAAAAGAGAAAACTTTTCCGTGAGAAAAAGTTTTCAAAATTTTAGCTTAATTTAATTTTGAACCCCACTATGAGGTAATTCACATAGAGGCTGTGGTTTGCTGTACAAATACCCTTGAGAATAATTTACGCCATAAGTCTCTAAAACCTGTTGTATTTCATTGTTTTCGACAAATTCTGCAATGGTCTTAGCACCAATTAGCTCTGCCATAAAGCAGATAGAGCGCAAAATTATAAGATTTTCCTTTGCTGTATGGACGTCTTTGATTATTGTACCGTCAATTTTAATAAACGCAGGAGAAAGTGCTATAACAGCGGTGTAAGTAGCATAACCAGAACCAAAATCATCGGCGGAAATTTTACATCCGTATGAGCGAACTTGAGTGATAAAGTCAAACAGTTTACCGTCTTGATAATTTTCGGTTTCAACAAATTCTATTACTAAGCGGTCGGCGCTTTCATATGTAGAAAGTTTTTTTAGAAACCATTTTTTAAAGGCTTCACTAGATATATCGTAGGCTGAGATGTTAATCGATAACTGCTCAGTACGTGTAGCAAACTCGTTTAAAGCAAGCTCTATCATCATTTGGCTGAGCCTATTATAAATTTTATATTTTTTTGCAACATCTAAAAACAAACCAGGTGCGTAAATTTTACCATCGGCATCTGAAATACGCATAAGTGCTTCGTATTTATCTATTTTTCCAGTTTCATTATTTCTAATACCTTGATAATAAGGTATTATTCTGTCTTTTTCCATGGCAAAATTAATTAGATCCAAAACTTTTGCGTCTTGGTCAATAATGGTAGCCATTTCAAGGTCGTTTGGCGACAAAACAAAGTTTTCATGCGACTCTTTTGCAATAAGCAAGGCATTAAGCGCTCTTTGAATAAGTTTGTCCTCTTGTAATACGACAACAAAACGTGATACGCCACTTACTTCGACTTCAGAAGAAGATGCCGACTCAAATTGGGCGTAAAATTGTTTCATTAAATTCAAAAAATCTTCTTTAGAAATCTTATCATTTGCTGCTAAAATAAAATTTTTGTAGTTAAAGCTATATAAATAAACCGTTTTTTCAAGTTGGAACTGGTTTAATGCTGCTTGAACATTTTGTAAAACATCTCTGCATCCAGCGTAATAAGTTTCCTCACCATATGCGGCGATTGACAAATCGGCATTTATTACCTCTGTCATGCAAAGTTTATTGAGTCCTAGTGTTTGAAGATCCTCTCTTAGTTTCACTAAGCTTGCTACATTCAAATGCGGATCCTTGTGCAAGTCATGCTTAATCATTTTATTCTCCTTATTCATGTAATATATCAATATATTTTACTTATATCGCACTATCAGCGACATTTTGGCAAAGGCATGTTCACCATCTGTGTCAAAGCCTTTTTTATTAAAAAACGAGTTATACTCATTTGAAAGAGTGGATAGCTTTGTAGCACCCTTCGTTTCCCCATACGAAGCGCCGCAACGCATTAAGCTGTCCATGAACATCTCAGTCATTGAACCATTAGTAAAATTCGGATCGCTGTAAACTTGAAATTTAAGATACCTTAAAGTATCTTCCAAGATATCTACAGCAACATAACCTAAAACTTCACCTCTTTCAATCATCTCAAGTACTATCGCACTATCTTCTTTTGTTTCTATTTGGTTTAGTATTCGATTTTGTTCCTCTACGTTTTTCATCGGAAGTATTTCTATCATTGTTATTTCCTTTTTCTCTTGCTTTTTGTGATGCTGTGGTAAGTCTTCTTATTTCATCTGGTGTTAAATCTCTGTGTTTGCCGGGTTGTAACATTCCAAGCTTTACAGGGCCTACTGCAATCCTTTTTAGTCTTGCAACTTCTAAATTTAACTGCTCACACATCTTTCTTATCTGTCTATTTCTGCCTTCGTTTAAAACGATTTCAAGAACGGTTTTAGTTTTGTCTCCGCTTATTGCTCTTACGCTACACGGTGCCGTCTTTGTGCCGTCTATGACCATTCCTATAGACATAGCAGTCATTTGATCTTCTGTTGCCGCAGGTTTTACCGTTACTCTGTAAAGTTTTGATATATGCCCTGACGGGTGTGAAATAGTATTTGCAAAGTTTCCGTCATTTGTCATAAAGAGTATGCCCTCAGAGTCTTTATCAAGCCTACCCACTGGATAAAGTCTGCCCGGTATGTCTTTTATAAGCTCTGCCACACATTTTCTATCCATTTCATCGTTCATCGTAGTTATAAATCCACGTGGTTTATGTAGCATGATGTAAATTTTTGATTTTGCAGGTGATTTTATTTTTTCACCGTCTACTGTGACTATATCTTTTTTTACATCGACTTTATCGCCAAGCTTTGTGGGCCTTCCGTTAACTTTAACGCGACCCTGTGTAATAAGTTCTTCTGATTTTCTTCTCGAGGCTACACCGCAATCGGCAAGCATTTTTTGTAATCTGCAATCTCTGGCCATTTATATTCCTTTAACTTTCAATAAATAATTTTTTGAGTTTCAAAGGCGACACCGTCTTTGTAGTAGACGACACTGCCTATAGTTTCTCCTCTTTTATATGAATCCGAGTATAAAAACCTCGGTAAAAATATCTTTCTTACAATTTCCTCACCATATCTCGTAGCCCTTGTGCTCTCAAAGATTTGTATGGTAAAGAAAGATCCGTTTACATCTGCGATTTGATAAAATTCTTCGCCAAAGACCGTAGGATTTAGTCCTGTAAAGCCTAGGTTAAATAGCGTAATATGGTCATTCCAGTCATCAGATGAATTAAGTGTTACACAAATAAGTTCATAATCGTAAAGACTTGACACAGTGACAAGGCATCTACCTGACTTTTTTGTGTATCCCGTTTTTCCGCCTATTGCATTTTCATATAGGCTCAAAAGTTTATTTTCATTATGTAGTGTAATTACCTTTTCGCCGTCGTTATAAGTGATAGTTTTTTCACTCATGGTGAAAAAGGTCATAAAAATTTCGTTTTTTAAGGCTGTCGCCATGAGCAGCGCCATATCATATGCAGTGGTAAAATGCAGTTCATCATCAAGCCCAGATGGAGTGACAAAACTACTGCTTATCATCCCTATCTCTTTAGCTCGTGAGTTCATGATTTTTGCAAAAGAAGGTAAGTCACCCCCTAAATGTATTGCAACTGAGTTTGCGGCATCATTTCCCGATGGAAAAAGCATACCAAAAATTAAATCGGACAGCAAAATTTCGTCCCCTGACGCAAGCCCCATAGAAGACCCTTCTACCAAAACCATTTCTTCAGTAATTGTTACAAGTTCATCGGGGTTTTCAATTAAGTATTCGACACAAATAAGTGCTGTCAAAATTTTAGTGGTACTTGCCATGGACATTTGTTGATTTGAATTTTTCTCAAACAAGACTTCGTTTGTCTGAGGATCAAATAATATAGCCGATTGTGCTGAAATCCAAGTTTCACCTACAACTATAATACAAGATTGAAATAAAATTATAATGCTTATAAATAATAAACTGTAAACTTTCTTCAATAATATCACCTGCCTTTTACTAGCTTATGAACTAATGGCAGGTTTTATGAATGAAAGGCTCAAGAATTTTCGTTGTTTGTGTTTTCGGGCTGATCATCTTCTTTTTTAGAGAAGAACGAACTAATCTTGTCTACTATATCAGGAACACTTTGAACTACTCTATCTACAGAACTTGTAAACGGTTCAATTTGCAATACTTTTACATTTCCATTTGATACAACAAGAAATGCAATTGGTGTAACTGTGACACCCGCACCTGCTCCGCCTGCAAATAAATCTGAAGTAGGCTTCGATTTTGCGGCGATATCGGAACCACCTGATGCAAAGCCATAGTTTACTTTTGACACGGGAATTATAACAGTGCCATCTGGTGTGGTAATCGGCGAACCCATTACAGTGTCGACATTAACTATTTCTTTGATTTTTTCCATAGTATTTCCCATGAGGTTATTTACATTACTTTCGCTCATAATTATTTTCCTCCTAATATATTATTTTAATTTTTTAAAATAAGGTAAGGCTTTAATTACAAAGCCTAAGCCGTGAATTACTACAAATAAGGGAATTATACTCCCTTTTAATTCTACATTAATAATATCACTTTCTCGCTTATAGTCAAGCCCTATATTTGCATTTTGTTTTTTGCATTTTACAACTTGTGTAAAAACAGAGACAAATGGATAAACAACCGCACAGGTTTGTCCATATTTAATGGCTGTGTCAGAGGCGTTTTCGCTTGAAACATTTATGTCTATGTTAAGATACTTAAGTCTAATTTTTGCAAATACTTTTTTTAAAGTGCCAAAGGCTAGCTTTAATATTTCTTTAAATATATCAAACAAATTTTGAAGCCCTTTTTTATTTAAAAGCGCAATTATCTTGTTCTCTTCCTTGACAACTTCTTTTTCAATTTCTTCTACTACATCCTCTTTTTGTGAATTTTCTTCTTCGTTCGTATCAAGTATTGCCTTTTTGATAAACAAATACCTTATTGATACAAAGAGGCCGTCTGTGTCGTAACGGACATAAAAACCAACTGGAATGCATAGTAGCAAAAAAATAAGTAAAGGAATGCCAAATAAAATGCTCAAAATAATTATAAGAACCGTCATGCCTTTTCCTCGTTATTTTCTATATCTTCATTTTCTAAAGCAGTCTCGACTGTTTCTTCCTCCTGCTCATCTTGAGGTATTGGTGGAAGTTGAGCTAGAGAGTTTATGCCAAAACATCGCAAAAAAACATCGGTGGTACCGTAAAGCAATGGCCTTCCGGGAAGCTCTAGTCTTCCCCTTTCTTCTACTAGCCCTTTTTGTGTAAGGCTAGCGACAACACCAGAACAGTCAACGCCCCTTACCTGTTCTATAAAAGCTTTAGTAACAGGTTCGTTGTATGCAATAAGAGATAAAACCTCCATGGCAGCTATGGACAAAGGTGTATTTCTCTTTAAATCCATTATTTCCCTAATTGGCACAATATATGCAGGATTGCTGCAAAATTGTAAAGAATCGTTTAGCCTAAGCAGTTTAATTCCGCTGTGCTCTGTATTATATTTTTTTTCAAGTTGTAAAATATACGGTGAAATTTCAATTTCAGTAAGTTCTAAGACATCACAAAGTCTTGAGATAATTACAGGCTCACCTGTCGAAAACAAAATTGCTTCGAGCGTGCCCGAAATTTTCTTATTGTTCATCTTTATCCCTCCTTGAAATAAGTGTTACGGTGCATTCTTCACCCTCGCCAAAAACTTTTACTCTTCGGCTTTTAATAAGTTCAAGCATTGCAAGAAACGCTGCAACTCTTTCAGATTTATTCTCTTTTTCAGAAAATAAATTTATAAACTTACCGCTACCTGTTTTAAACAGCTTTCTTAAAAGATAAACAACTTGAGAGCTTACCGACACAAACTCCTGAGCAACTATGCCGGAAAAGCGCTGTACGGGTGGTGGAAGAAACCTTTTTCCTCTACCTACAGCCGATAGGTAAAACTTAACAAGCTCCTCTTTTAGATGAGTTCTTTTATAAATTAAGTCGGCCTCAATTTTTTCAGAGTCTCTCACTAGCTGGTCATTGCTATAGTTTTGGGCAAGCTGTGCTGCAATTTCTTTGCATTTTTGATATTCTAAGAGCTGCCCTGTAAGTTCGGCTCTTAGCTCCTCTTCTTCCTCGTGCTTTGGAAGAAGAGAAACGCTTTTGATGTATACTAGCCTTGTGGCCATTTCCATAAATTCACTGGCAATGTCCATGTCGCGGTTTTTCATAAGCTCTATCTGTTCTAAATATTGTGACAAAAGCTCTGAGATATTTATGTCGTAAATATCAAGCTTGTTTTTAGATATTAGCATCAAAAGCATGTCCAAAGGACCTTCAAACACTTCAAATTTATACGATAATTTCGTCATGTCTCACCTTAAAACCCCATGGCTTGCCACGGAAATGCCGCTATATTAAATATGATGTTATAAAAGAAATTTCTTGCCATAATAAGTGGAGTAGATAAAAGACCTGAGAACATTGTGACAAAGAAAATCATAAAAATAATATTTTGGTATTTATAATAGGTATACATCGCCCTGTCGCTTAAAAATGCAGAAACAACTCTTGAGCCGTCCAGTGGTGGAATTGGAATTAGGTTAAATACCGCAAGTGAGATATTTATTAACACATAAGACGAAATGAAATCCGATACAAAGTGGCTGGTATCGATAACATTTAATACAATCAGAGAAATTCTGATAAATTCGCCAACCAAAGCGGCAAGTAAGTTTGAGATAGGACCTGCTATTGCAACAAAGGCCATGTCTCTTTTTGGCGACTTGAAGTTTCTAGCATTTACCTGTACGGGCTTTGCCCAACCAAATCCGAATAAAAGTAAAGCAAGACTACCTACGGGGTCGATACTTGCAAGTGGATTAAGTGTAAGTCTTTTATCGTACTTAGGTGTAGGGTCGCCTAGCTTTACGGCGATAAATCCATGAGCAAATTCATGCAGTGGAAGTATTAAAGCGATAATGAATAAGACGGAAAGAATTTGTGCGATAACAAACTGTAAATCGACATTTCCACCTCTAACTAAAGTTATAATTGAATCAATTAACATTAAAATAACAACTCCTTTACCATAGAATTATAATATAAAAAAATAAAAAATACAATTACTTTCAAAAAAAACTTGCAATTTATTTAAAAATCTGTTACAATTACATTCGCTGAAAATAAGTAAATCAACCTTTAAGGAGGTGCAATATAATGGCTAAATGTGAAATCTGCAGTAAAGAAGTGTCTTTTGGTTGTAAAGTTTCTCACTCAATGAGACATTCAAACAGAACTTGGAAACCAAACGTAAAGCGTGTAAAAGCAATCGTTAACGGTACACCAAAACGTGTACATGCTTGCACCCGTTGCTTGCGTTCGGGCAAAGTTCAAAGAGCTATCTAAGTTTTAGTACTCTTTAAATCTTTAATAATGCAAATGCAAAAATCTCCTTTTGTAGGAGATTTTTTTGCGTTTACTCTTCTTTTTGTTCTATTTTCTCGGGCTCTTCTTTAAGTTCTATCTCCTCGGGCTCTGGGTTAGGATCTTCTACCACTGGAGTTTTTTTTGGCTCTTTGTTTCTAGGATTTCCAAAACTTTCGTTATTTGTAAGCGTTTGTATATCCTCGCTTTGTATTCCATAAATTATTTTTAAAGCCTTTTTACAAGCTTTTTGAACAAGCTCAAAGAAATCATCACTGTGTTCATTTCCATTGTAATCAAGCCAAACTGATTTTGAAATATTGGCATAGTCAAAGTCGTCTTCTTCTGTAATAGGTCTAAAGTGCTGGTAAAAATCAAGTTTCAAGGTCTTGCCAAACTTTTTAAAGAAGTTATATTTTATGCCTGATTTATCGTTTAAAAGTTTAAAAATCGCTATGCTGTCTTTTGTAGCTTGGTAAAGATTTGCAAAACTTACCTCTATATTTAATATTTTAGGCGTGATTACTTGGTACATTTTTGCAATTTCATTTTGAACTCTTTCGTTTTTAGGGAAGTTTCTTTCAAGTTTTATATCACTTGGAAGGGCTTCCCTTTCATATCTTAAAAAAATAGTATCAAGAGTGCTTTCAATTATAACATGGCCATTGCCTTTTTTTATGTCTTCGTCGTCTTCTTCCATTTTTTCTGCAAAGTAATCCACAAATGGATGTGCGACAGAATCTAGGCTATAATGACAAACAAAGCCTAAAAAGTATGATGATATAGCCAAATTATTTGCCTCTTTGATATAGTCTACCATAGCAAGAAGTATTTTATTCGGGTCTGCTTTATGGTACTGTGTTCCTAGACTTGCAATGCTTTCGCCGTGCATCCAAGGTAAAAACCTATGACAAAATAAAAAGTCAGGTCCTTGACACCCCCAAGCAAACGCGTCTTTATCAATTACTTTTATTAGTTCATTTTCTTTTAAAGTATTAAGTACACGTTGCCCGCATAAGTAGTGTGTTATAGCTGATGGCATAGTTTAATGTCCCCTTTCAATTCTCCTAAATAAATCCTTAAATGCGTTTTGCATATCCTCAGGTGGCAAAAGTTCTATAACTTTTTGACCGCTCCAAAATGTCGATTTTATCTTTAATTTCCCACAGTGTAAGGCATGGCGATTAATAAATTCATCACCGCCGCCGTATAAATCGTCTCCGGCAAGTGAATGTCCTATACTGCTCATATGAACCCTTATTTGATGTGTTCTTCCTGTTTTTATCTTTACTTTTAGTAATGAGTGAGCATCATCGTGTGAAACACGCTTAAAATGCGTTATAGCACGCTTCCCGTGCCCTACTTCTCGTATTATTATACTTCCCTCTTTAAGCTCCATTAAGTCGTCTAAGACGCCTTTTTCGGGAGTTATACCCTCACATACCGCAATGTATGTCTTTTCTACTTCAAGATGCGCCATCACAAAGGAGTTTTTTGCCAAAACAACAAGTCCGCTTGTGTTTAAATCCAGCCTGTAAAGTGGTTTGAACCCACAGCTTGGCATAATTATACTTTGCATTACCGTGTTTTCTTTATGGACGCCAATTGGGTACATCGCCATAAACGGTGGTTTATTCACTATGAGTAAATGCTCGTCTTCGTACACAGTTTCTAGTAAATTTTCGGGTATTTTGTGTAAAGCGTGGGTGCTGTCCTCAAGGTTTAAAGAAAGCACATCGCCCTTACTCAAAAAATCTATGACCCTTGCGTGAACTCCGTTTACAGTTATTCCATTTTCTTTTGCTTTAAGTTTAATTACAGAGCGTATCGACAGCTTTACTACGTCTTTTAAAAAGATTTTTATAGTTTTCCCGTCATATTTTTCGTCTACTGTAAAGTTAATTATATTGCTCATATATTTATTTTATTCTATCTATCAGTGAAATTGTGAGTTCTTTTAAGTCGCTCGTATCATTTGGAAATTTCTCAAGCTCTTTGAGTGCAAGTTTTGAATATTTTTCAACTAAAACTTCACATTCTTTAAGTCCTAAAAGTGTCAAGTAGTTGCACTTTTCGTTTTGGGTGTCGTTGCCAGTGTTTTTTCCCATTACAGTACTGTCGCCTATCATGTCAAGCATATCGTCCCTAATTTGAAAGGCAAGCCCCATGTAAAGTGCGTAATTTTCTGCAGATTTCAAAAGAGCTTCATCTCCACCACCACAAAGCACACCCATCATACAAGATGCTTTTATAAGTGCTACAGTTTTTCCTATATCCATAGCTTCTACTATCTCAAGCTCGCGCTGTTTTCCCTCAGTTTGAAGGTCTATGCACTGGCCTTTTACCATTTCGCCTGCAAATTTTGCTATTAAGGATGCACATTTTACTGCGGTAGAAGCTCCAACAGCCTCAATTGTATCCTCACATAAAGAGACATCAAAAGCCTTGGTTAACAGTGCGTCTCCTGCTAAAAGTGCGGTGTCTTCGCCAAAAACTTTATGATTTGTGGGTTTTCCGCGTCTTAAGTCGTCGTTGTCCATGCAAGGCAAGTCGTCGTGTATTAAAGAATAGCAGTGTATCATTTCAATAGCACACGCAAAAGGCAGAGCTTTTTCAAAATTCTCATCCGCTTTACTCGTAGCCTTGAAAAATTCAAGCACAAGCTGAGGTCTTATTCTTTTTCCGCCTGCCATAAGGCTATATGTTATTGACTCAAACAATTTTTCGCAGTACAAATAATCTGCGACCTTAAAATACTCTAAAAGTTTTTTATCAATTGCACTCAAAATTTATTCTCCCTCTACATTTGAAATAATTTTGTCGGTATTTTCTATTTGTGCCTGTGCTGATTTTAGCTTTTCGTAGCATTTTGCAGAAAGTCCTGCGCCCTCATTAAAAAGCTCTAATGCTTCGTCAAGCGATACATCGCTCTCTATTTTTTTTACTATCTCTTCAAGTCTTGCTAAAGATTTTTCAAAATCAAAGTTTGCTTGCATTGTATGTTATCTCCTTTTCATCAACAGTAACTTTTAGTTTTTGGTCTTTGAGGTTTATCTCAAGTTTATCCCCTACCGAAGCCTCGTTGTCTTCGCTGATTTTCTTACCATCTTTTAATATAACCGCGTAGCCTCTTGATAAGACTTTGAGCGGACTTAGGGCGTCGAGTTTCTCGCTTGCAGTCATTAGAGTCATTGTTTTGTGCTGTATTTTGTCATTCATCGCTCTTGATAAATTATTAGTAAGGCTTAAAAGGCTTTTTTCCTTTTGCTTAAACATATTGTCTATGGTTTTAAATGCCTTTGCAGTGCTTATATAATCAAGCCTTAGGCTTTTATTCTCGATGATTTTTTGTGTGCTCATAAATATTTTTTGATACATCGACATGATCTGTCTTTTTATGTCTTCTATATCAGGTGTGGCAAGTTCTGCTGCAGCACTTGGTGTAGGTGCTCTTAAGTCAGACACAAAGTCACATATTGTAAAGTCTGTTTCATGGCCTACTGCCGAAATAACAGGGATTCTTGATGAGAATATAAGCCTTGCTAAAGTTTCATTATTAAAAGACCACAAGTCTTCTATAGAACCTCCGCCACGCCCTATGATTATGACATCTGCCTTTTTATCCTCGTTTGCAGTGTTTACCGCCTCGCAAAGCTCACTTACAGCAAGCTCGCCTTGAACAGACACGGGATAAAGCTTTACATCTGCCACAGGCCAACGCCTTTTTAGTATATTAAAAATATCTTGAACCGCAGCACCTGTGGGTGAAGTTATTACTGCGATATTTTTCGGAAATCTCGGTATAGGTTTTTTATAAAGTTCAGAGAAAATTCCCTCTTTGTCAAGTTTTTCCTTTAATTGTTCAAAGGCAAGATTTAATGCACCTAGCCCGTCTGGTTGTACGTCTTGGGCGTAAATTTGGTATTTTCCACTCGCCTCATAAACCGACACTCTTCCCCTTATTATTACTTTCATTCCGTCTTGAAGATTAAATTTGAGCTTTTTTGCATTTTGGGCAAATAAAACGGCGCTTATAAGAGATTTATCGTCTTTAAGCGAAAAATACATATGCCCTGATTTATAGTGATGATTGAAATTAGAAATTTCTCCACTAATAAATAGATTATTTAATGCTGTATCACCGTCTATTACCGATTTAATATAAGTATTTACTTGGCTAACACTTAGCACCGATACTCTCATATATGCATCATCCTTTCTGCAAGATAAGCAGTCCCTGCGGCATTGTCTGCCGAAAAAGAAGCGCTTGCAAAGTAGCTATCAAAATTTTTATTTATATGTTTTCTTATATATTCGCTGCAAGAGACACCGCCTGAGAAGATTATAGGCAGATTTTCATACTCTTTTACAGCATTTTCTAAACTTTTTTCTATGTTGTTTAAAACATATGAAAGACAAGTTGCGCTTATTTCTTCTTTGTCTATTGATGCTTCTATCATGCCTTTAGCTATATTTTCTACACCAGACAAAGAAAAGTCAAAACCCTTTACACTTGTTTTTGTTTTAATTTTTTTATCATACTGCATTGCAAGCCTGTCAAGCTCTTTTCCGCCTGGAAAGCTAAATCCTAGCATTAAGGCAATTCTGTCAAGCAGCTGACCTGCGTTTAAGTCTAAAGTTTTTCCTATTATTTCAATCTTAGCTCTAACATCTCCAGTGTTTTTTACATGTAAAATTTCACTTGTTCCACCGGATAAATGTAAGGCTATAAACTCTTTTTCTAAAAGTTTCGTTTTATCACAAGAAAAAAGAGCAGCGGCAACATGGCCTTCTTGATGAGAAAAACTATAAAGCGGTATGTTTTTTGCATCGGACAAAACCTTTGCTGTAGACATACCAACTAAAAAACACGGCATATAAGACCCTGCGACATTTCGAGGTTTATCCGATACGCCGATAACTTTAATATCTTGATATTTTGTAAGAAGTGGTGATAAAACTTCACTTAACTGTTTTGTATGGTGAAAAACAGCATCGCTTTGCCTTAGCCCTACTTGTCCGTCTTTTACGGGCAAAAGCTTTTTGCTTTGCTCGATTTGACCATCGAAAAAAACAGCGGCAGAGCTTGTGTAGTTGCTAGTGTCTATTCCAAGACTTGTAAAATTACTCACCGCTTGTCTCACCTGTTGGCTCATTTATTGGTTCAATTATTGGTTCAATTGTTTTTGAAATTGATGAAAGAACACCGTTTATATACGACGGGTCGCGTTCACCACTATAGGTTTTCGCAAGTTCAACCGCCTCGTTTATACTTACACTTATAGGTGTAGATTTGTCTATAAGCATTTCATAACAGCTAAGTCTCATGACAGAAAGTGCTGTCTTTGAAATTCTGCTAAAGCTCCAACCTTTTAAATTTTCTCTAATTGCATTGTCAATAACCGCTAGATTATCCATAGTTCCCACGGCTAAGCTTTCAGAAAAAGTATCAAACTCAATTTCTCTTAATTCCTTTGCATTTTCAATTATCTCTGCCATCTCAGTGTCTGTAATTGCTTGCTCAAATAGGCAAATAAATGCAAGCTCTCTGGCTTTTCTTCTGTTCATATAATACTCCATTTCGCACAAAAAAATAAACGAACCTACTAGCATGGTAAGTCCGTTTTAAAAAAATATAATTATTTCAAGCTTCAACCAATGCTATTTTTACTAATTTGTGTAAATTATATCACAAACTACGATAACTGGCAAGCGTTTAAGCTTTATTGTTAAAATAATTTTTTGTAAAGTTATCCTACTTCAATAAGTTGAATGTTTTCTGCCAAAACACCTGTTTGACTTGTCACAATGTCTTGAATTATAAGTGCGTTTTCGCCGACTGAACTAACGACAACTGTACAGTCCTCTCCATTTACAAATACTACAGCTTCGCTAATCCCTTTAGCGTTTAATAAATTTTCAGCAGTGGATTCTTGTAGCATTACCTGTGCGATTTTTGCCGACTCATCTACTGCGGTTTGTTTTGCCTGCGCATCGGCATTAACATCTTCTAATACGTCCTCTAGTAGCGATATCGCTTCGTCCCTTGTAGTTTGTCTTGAAAGCCTTGCCTGACTAATGGCGTCGGATGTGTTTGTCTCGAACATTGTCTGGGTATCTTCTTGGGTTTGAGCTGTAGTAGGTACATTTACCTCGTCTTGCACGGTTTCAAGATAAGAGTTATTCACAAGTTGAGCTATGCCTAAATCCTCGTCTTTTATCTCACTTTGACTCGATGTTTGGGAGGTACTGGAATCTGTTTGTATTGCTGAAGGTGTTGTAAACTGCCAGTTTAAGTACACAGCGGCACCTAAAGCCAAGATTAAGGCTCCCAGAATTACCTGTCTTTTCGCAAATTTCATTTTCATTGTTAGCTAACCTCTTTTCTAATTGTATTTTGGGACAACACATACCTCGTTTGATGAAATGTCTAGTGCCGTCATAACTGCATTTGTAATCGCTTCTTTTAGTACTATGTCATGTGCATAAATGCTTACAACCACTACACCTTTAATCTCTGGATATACCTCATTTAAAAGTATTGCGGTCTCGTTGCCGTTTTCATCTTCTGTAATTATGTAATTTTTTTCCGTCTCCACCTCCGTAGTAAAATTATTTTCATTGTTGTTTTGTGCGCTTGTGTCTTTATCTTGTGTTGCATAGACATAGGTACTACTGTTTTTTAGTGTGAGCATTACTATTGGCTGAGATTCACCTGTGATTGCGCTTACTATTGACTTAATATTATCTTCAAGCTCTTGCTGTAAATCGGTTAATACTACTTCATTTTCTGTGTGTGGTAGCTGTTTTTCTTCAAAACTTATATACTGTGAAAGCACTATTAAAGCTATGCCTAAAATGCCTAAAATCATTGCAATTCTCATTTTATTTTGTGCTGTAAAAAAACTTTTAAACTTTTCCATTAATATTCTCCAAAAATCTCTAAAGGAATTAAGCCTTCAAATAATTCGTTTAACAAAATTTCAGCCCTGTCTATATCCGATCTGTATTTTAGTCTCACCTCCACTTTCTCTATCATGATTTCATCACTGTCATTAATTTTAATTATGGCATCAATGCCTACACATTCTATATTTATTATGCTAAGTGCCTCTATAACCCTATTTTCCAGTTCTTTTTCTCCTTCTAGCAGGTAAATTTGGTTTATTATTTCGTCTACTTCTTCACTATAAGGACTTGTATCCTCAAATTCTAAACCAAAATCACTAAAGTTATATGATAATAAAACTGATAGTACCATTACCGTGTAAAGGAGGGCGTAGATATAGTCGTTAATTTTGTTTTTTGGCGTTATGTAATATAAAATTTCGCCTGATATTAAAGTTATAATTGCTGTAAGCAAAATGCTTTTAATTTCGTTCATATATATTTATGCTCCTGCAAACAAAGTTATGGCTGAAATTACAATAGAAATAATACAAATTGATAAGTTTATCGCCAAAATAAGCTTTATTACGTTTATAACTGAGCTTAAAAAAACTAAAGTATTTTTCACCTCGAAAAAATCTGCTACTATAATTACTCCTTGTGTGACAAAAAGCCACAATAATATCTCGACTACTGGGGCAATAAAAATTGATATTGATGCGAGCATTCCAAATGCGCCAGCACCCGACTTTAAAACCTTTACACTATTTTGCACAGCTGCCACTCCGTCTCCAAAGGCACCGCCGACAACGGGTATTGCAGAACTTGCAATAAATTTCATGGTTTTTGTCGTAGCGACATCTGTAGCGCCCATTACGGCGGCTTGTACAGAAATAAGCCCAGAAAAAGCAGTTACACAAAAAATTAAAAACCATTTGATTAGTTTATAAAATGAACTACACACACTTTTTATGTTTAGATGCGAAATTACTCCTGTCAATGATATCCCTAAAAGTATCGATAAAGCTGGCATGAAAAATACATTTACAAATTGAACCAAGGCGTTTGCTCCAAGTATCGAAAGTGCGCCGTATCCACTGCCAAGAGCGGTGTTACCAGAGCTTACAAGCAAAGTGATATAAACAGGTATAGCAGCAAGTAAAAACCCTGACACGGCAACGCTGATTGAATGTGTGCTTTCTATGAGAGAAACAATAGAGGGTGTCACCAAAAGTGAAATCGACACAGCGCCTGAAATTTCAAAAAGCACAGTATTCTCGTCTTTGAAAAAACTAGTGATTACCATTACTGCTATGCACATCGCAAATATTTTTATAGGGCCTAAGTATTTTTCGCGAAAGGCTCCGCTTAGCACCGAAAATATACTTGTCACATTAAAACCCGTAATATCATCGGCAGAGTCTACACCAAAATCTTCGAGCGTGTCCTTTTGATCGCTTGTAAGCCCTTCTTCAAGGCTTTCTATACTATCATTTGTAAATTCTTCTAAACTTTGGGCAGATACATCGCCGTGGGAAAATAAGTACAGACAAAAAATGAGGGCTAGGATAATTATTTTTCTCATAAATTTAACACCATTCTTATTTGCTCTAGTAAGGTTTCAAAAAGTGGCAGTGAAATTACTACACAAATGATTTTAACGGCAAGAGAGACGACATTTGTAAGACTCTTTTCCCCCGCTTCTTCACAAGCAGATTTAGCAAGACTTCCCAAAAGATTAATGCCAAAAAGTTTTATAGGTATGCTCAAAAATTTTTCATCCACACCAAAGGATTTTATATTTTCAAGTATGTCATACAGAAAATCAAGTAAAAATGTAAGGATTAGCACCGCGACTATTACGCTAAAAACTAAGGCAAACTCTGCATTTTTGCTCTTTATATAACTTGCCAAAACTGCACTGATAATTGCAAGTACAAGCAACATATAAATATTCATAAGTTAAACACCGAAATTATAGTGTCAAAGAGCTCACTAATTTGGGTGACTATCATCATAAGTACGACAATTAGTCCTGCAAGTGTTGTCATCATGGCTTGTTCTTCGCGCCCCGAACGGATTAAAAGCTGATTTAGTATTGCAACTATTATTCCTATTGCGGCTATCCTGAAAATTAAATCTACGTCCATATCGTCCTCTATTTATATAAATATTATCCCCAGAGCCACACCGCAAAACGAGTATAGGTATAGCTCGAGTTTCGCCTTACTTTCCATATTTCTTTTTGCGTGTATAAGCTCTTGATTTGCAAGGCTTATACATCTGTCAATTAACAATTCCTGAGACTTTAAGTCACTTGAGCCAAATCCATTTGCAAATATAAGTCCAATCGCTTTGTCTGATTTTTCAAAAAAATACTCATTAATACCCAAATTTAATGCCTTTGGAGGTGGATGTTTTTTTATATAGGATGAAATTAGCCTGCAAAAATTATTGTTATCCATTTCATTCACTATTTCTTCAAAGGAAATATGAGAAAAAATCAGTTTAGATTTTAACGATACCAAAAATTCTGTAAATACACTTAGCTTCCTTATTCTTTGACTATAGTTTAGATACTTTAATGCGCCCGTAACTACTCCTGCTAATATTACAAGCACTATTCCCATAAATTTCATTAAATTCACCTGCTGTAAAAATTCTATCAATTTTTGTTGGACTGTCTCTGCCACGCAGTATTACTATGCTGTTAAAGGCATTTGTGGCTACTAAGTCTATTATAAGTGGGCGCATAATTTCACTGACACTGCCATGTACACTAGCAATAAGTCCAACGCCACAAGACTGCGCGGTTTCTACCCCGTCAAAATCGTTTTTGTCTAGCTCGTCGCATAAAATGAGCCTCGCACCTAAGTTTCTTATAGCCTGAGTAAAGCCAAGTTTTTTCGGATAACCGCAGAGTATGTCTATGTCATAGTCGCTTTTTCCATTAGTAAGCTCCATACGCTGGTCTAGCACTACCAGTCGCCTCTCTCTTAAAATATGTATTAAATCTTTAAGTATCGTGGTTTTACCCGAGGAGGGTTCGCCTACAATTAGCACACCTTTATTAAAGTCTATACCTGAATTTACAAGGTCGTTTGAAGCTCCATACACGGTTCTGGGGATTCTAAAAACAAGAGAAGTTATGTCTTTTACATTTTCGAGCTCTCCGTCTGAATTTATAACGCCTGTCCCACAAATTCCAACCCTGAACTGATTTTTAAGACAAATAAATCCATTTTTTATCTCGTTCATATGTTTGTAAACAGAGTAGTCACAAAGTGAGAAAACTATTTCCTCCATCTCACTTTTTGTGATTTTGCAAGTATTTAAGCTATACTGCTTATTGCTTTTAAGATACAAAGCAGGAGGAAAGTTCACTGTAAGTCGTATATCATAACAAGCGTTTTTGATATCTCTTGGTAGACTTAAAAGCTCGTCTTTTCTACTTTGTATTAGTGAAACCAGCTCATCAAAAAAATCTTTCAAATCCTTGTCCTCCTTCCTCTTAAAATATTTATATTGAGCTTTCCTTTATTTTAGAACTAATAATTTACTTTCAGAAATTAAAGTGCTATAATTAAAATACAAAAAATTAATGAGGTGAAAGTTTATGAAAAAATTTAGTTTTATCTTAAGTTTAATCTTTGTCCTTGCACTCGTTTCCTGTACTGGTGAAAACCCCTCTTCAGATGATATATTAACCGAAAGTGAAGACAGTTCAACACAAAGCGAAATAGCCTCTGACCCCGAGGAAGAAGTGGCATATAAACCTGTTATATATCTTTACCCAGAGGAAGAAACCGAGGTGTCTGTAAAGCTTTATTACAATGGTGAATTTCTCTACACCTATCCGACTTATAACGACGGATGGAACGTGACCGCCTATCCCGACGGGAAAATTATAAGCGACGGGCAGGAATACTCCTACCTATTTTGGGAGGGAGTTAGCGAGCCTAGATATGATTTAAGTGAAGGTTTCGTTGTAAAGGGCGAAGACACAGAAGACTTTTTGTGCGAAAAGTTAGAGTTTTTAGGCCTCACACCGAAGGAATACAATGAGTTTATAGTATTTTGGGTGCCTTTAATGATGAACAACGAGTACAATTTAATTTCTTTCCAAGAAGAAGTCTATACAGAAAACGCAGTGCTTGAAATATCCCCAGAACCTGATAGTATGCTAAGGGTTTTTATGGCGTACAAGGCATTAAATGAAAAAGTAGAAGTTGAAGAACAAGTGCTAACACCATTTGAAAGACATGGTTTTTCGGTAATAGAATGGGGCGGCACAGAAGTTACAAGGTAGTATAATGGAGGGAAAAAATGAATTCTAATATTATAGTCATTGGCCCCATACGCTCAGGTAAGTCTACAATTTGTAAAAAGCTTGCAGAAAAATTGCAGAAAAATCATGTTGATATGGATGAAGAGCGTGCAGATTTATATCCTAAAATGGGATATTCAGATGAAGATGCCGAAACCGAATATGATTTAAAAGGCATAAAGGGTTGGTATGAGTATCAAAAGCCATTTGAACTTAATTCGGTTAAAATTATAGTTTCAAGTAACGATAATGCGGTCATTGAATTTGGTGGTGGACAAAGTGTTTATGAAGATGACAAGCAAGCTAGAGAATTTATAGGTTTGATGAATGAACAAAAATACGTGGTTTTACTCTTGCCTTGTGATGATAATGAAAAATCACTTGAAATTCTAGACAAGCGAATAGGTGACGAAGAGGCTGAAAAAATACTAAACAGAATTTTTATTGATTCATATACAAACAAAGCAGTAGCAAAATTTACAGTTTACACAGAAGGAAAAACCCCAGATGAAACTATTGATGAAATAATTTCAATGTTAAAATCTTAAAACAAGTATTCATAAATATACAAGGGAGCGACTAAGATGTCGCTCCCTTGTATATTTAAAGTAATAAGTAATAGTGAATAAGTGTTGTTCACGCCTTTGGCGTGTTTTGATTTAAAATCACTGGTGAATTTCGGGTGGCCAATGACCCCCCTACGACTTTTGATCAAAAAATCCGAAGGATTTTCGCCACAATTATTCATTATTAATTATTAACTATTAATTATTTAACTGCTTTCTCTATTTCGGACACTACAACGGGGATTACCGACAGTCCGACCACTATTCCCCATGAATTAAGTGAAAGTGCAACTGTTTTAAATGCCATTGCAAGAGGCGGGAATACTATTACACCAACTAGCATTAGAGAACATAAAATTGCACTCCTGAAAAGCCATGGATTTTTTCTTCTTTTTGGTGAAAAAATGCTATGTGTATCGGAAATATTAAAGCTATGCATAATTTGAGACAGACAAAGAACTGCAAAGCACATGGTGCGACCTATTATTGGGTCTAGCGGATTTGTATCAAAGAAGTTTCGTCCTATTAAGAATGCGATTAAAGAAACTAGGCCAATTAAAGCACCTTCAAGTATCATGGAAATACACATATCCTTTGAAAAAATTCCCTTTTTTCCCTCTTCAAACTTCCCTTCCATAATATTCGTTTCGCTTTTGCCAGAACCAAGGGAAAGTGCTGGGAAAGAGTCGGTTACTAAGTTCACCCATAAAATTTGAGTCGCTAAAAGCGGAATTGGTAAATTTAATAAAAATGCAGAGAAGATAACCAGTATTTCTCCTATGTTGCAAGACATGAGGAAATGTATGGTTTTTTTTATGTTCAAAAATATGCCTCTACCCTCTTTTACGGCCTCTACTATGGTTGCAAAATTGTCGTCAGTCAGCACCATGTCGGCGGCGGACTTTGCAACTTCTGTTCCGTTTTTTCCCATAGCGCAGCCTATATCGGCAGCTTTTAGTGCGGGTGCATCGTTTATTCCATCGCCCGTCATTGCTATGGTTTGGTTATGATACTGAAATGCCCTTACTATCTTAACTTTATCTTCGGGAGATACCCTTGCAAATACCCTATAGTTATGTATTTCGCGTGCAAGCTCTTCTGGCGAAAACTGTGAGAGTTTGTCAGAACTTATAGCCTTAGAGTCTTCCTCAAATATACCTATACGCTTCGCAATTGCAACAGCCGTGGGCATTTGATCCCCTGTAATCATAACGGGTATAATACCTGCCTTTTTACAGCATTCGACTGCTTTTTTTGCCTCTTTTCTAGGTGGGTCTTCAAGCCCTATTAAGCCACAAAATGTAAGATTACTTTCGATTTCATCATCGCTGATATCAATATTATCAGTTTCTTTTTTTGCAATACCAAGCACTCTAAGAGAGGCGTCTGCCATTTCTTTATTAATTGCACTAATTTTATTTTTATAAACTGCTGTCATCGGTACAACATTTCCGTTGCTCATAACATGTGTGCATTTATTTAGAATATAATCGGGAGCTCCCTTTGTGATTATTACATAAGCATCACCGCTCTTGTGCACTGTGGTCATCATTTTTCTAATAGAACTAAACGGAATTTCGCCCACTCTTGGAAATTCTATATCAAACTGTTTCTTTTCGCTTTCAAATGCCTTTACTATACCAATTTCGGTTGGCATACCTTGATATTCACCTTTTTCATTAATATCTACATTGCTACAAAGACTAGCGAGGCTTAATATCAATCTTTTTTCTTCTTTACTGGTGTTTTTAGCACCAGATGCAGAGTTTATCTGAGTTACAGACATTTTATTTTCTGTTAAAGTACCTGTTTTATCAGAGCAAATTACACGCACAGAACCTAATGTTTCAACAGCTGGCAGTTTCCTAACTATCGCTTTTTTTAATGCCATTCGTCTTACACCAAGTGATAAAACTATGGTGACAATTGCCGTCAAGCCCTCGGGAATTGCCGCAACGGCAAGGCTTATTGCTATCATCATCATTTCTATTATGTCAATCTCTTTTATTAATCCCAATAGAAAAATCGCTGCACAAATTGCCATAACCGCAAGGCCTAAAATTTTTCCGGCTTGATTTAGTTTTTTTTGGAGTGGTGTTTCGGGTGATTTTTCATTTTCAAGCATACTTGCTATTTTTCCGATTTGCGTATCCATTCCGCTTGATGTAACTACACCACGACCGTATCCAGAACTTACAAAAGAACTGCTAAACATCATGTTTTTTCTCTCTGCGAGTAAAGTGTTTTTGCTATATACTTCATTTGCGTTTTTATATACGGGCAGACTTTCTCCTGTGAGAGAAGATTCTTCGCAGGAAAGCTCGGTACACTCTAAAACTCTTATATCGGCAGGTACCAAGTCGCCTGTTTTTAAAAGAACTATATCACCCACTACAAGAAGCCTGCTGTCTATGTTCACTTTTTTACCGTCTCTGATTACAAGTGCAACAGGTGAGGTTATATCTTTTAGAGCTTCTATCGCTTTTTCTGCTTTGCTCTCTTGCACCGCACCTATTAAGCCGTTACACACCACTATTGAAATAATTATGATAAAATCAAAGTACTCTCCCTCGCCGCTTAAATATGACACCGTAAAAGACACGGCGGCACAGGCAAGTAATACTATTATCATAAAGTCCTTGAACTGAGCAAAAAACTTCAGCAAAAAATTTTTCCGCTTACTCTCCTTTATCTCGTTATGACCATAAGCTTGCAGTCGTTTTTGTGCTTCCTTAGAACTTAGTCCGATATTTTGGTCCGTAGAAAGATTTTGCACACATTCTTTAGCACTTAGGCTATGAAAATCCATACTCAATACTCCATTCATCTATTATTCAAAAATAATTATGTGTGAAACTTGTTAATTATTCTTTTTTGTGGTAACATTGAGTAATAAATTTTAAGGGAGGTTTAGTATGAATGTTTTTGATGATAGCATAATTAATTTTATTGCAGAAAATTTCCACAACGCATTTACCGACGTATTTTTTGTTTATGTCACATATTTAGGGGAACTTGGTCTTGTTTGGATAGTAATTTCACTTGTGATGCTCATAAGTAAAAAGTATAGAGTTTACGGCTTTTTAGCGCTTATGGCTTTACTGCTTACTTTTTTAATTGGGGAAGTTGTACTGAAGAATATTATCGCAAGAGATAGACCCTTTGTATCAGACCCTGATTTGTTGGTGCTAATACATAAGCCGTCGAGTTTTTCTTTCCCGTCAGGACACAGTGGATCTTCGTTTACTGCGGCAACAATTTTCTATTTTGTTAATAAAAAATTTGGAGTTTGCGCCTACATTCTAGCCTTTTTAGTTGCTTTTTCAAGAGTGTTTTTATGCGTACACTACCCAACAGATGTGATTTGCGGTGCAGTTTTGGGAATAATTATGGCAAATGTAGTTATTTTTGCTTATAAAAAAGTCAAGAGAAGAAGAATGTTGATGGTTGAAAACTAAAAGTATTTATATAAAATAACAAAAAAAGTAGCGTTCACAGTGGAGCGCTACTTTTTGTTATTTTACTTTCATTACTGTATGAAGTTCATTTTTAATTGCATCGAGCGACGTGTTGATATTTTCTATTTGCTCTGTTAGCTCTTGTGAGCTTTGATTATTTTTGGCAAGAACATCTGACGAATCGTCGGCAAGTCGTTTAATCTCGGTTGCGACTACTGCAAAGCCTTTACCAGCAAGCCCTGCATGAGAGGCCTCGATGCTTGCATTAATCGAAATCAACTTAGTTTGCATTGCAATATTGTTTAGCTTTGCAGAAGAGCTTGACAAAGACTTTATTATCTTATTGATTTCATCGATTTTATCCGAGAAATTATAGAACATGCCATCAAAATTATTAAGACTTTCTGAAATTTCAACCTGTGCATACCTTGTGCAGTTTCTGTTATGGTTATATCCCATAGCAACATCAATTGCAAATTTCTCACAGCTTCCATATCCACAGCAAAAACAGTTTATTTCTCTATCCTCTTTTGTGAGCTTACCAAGTTTTTTGTAAACCTCTTCTAAATTTAAAGAATCTGTATCTTTTACAAGATTACTTTTATCATTATACACCCTAATGAAATCGTTTAAGTTAAGCTTTGCATCAAAAGACTTCAATAGCTCTTGACCGTGCTCTTTTGAAACATTGCCTTTTGCACTGTTTGTTAAATAGTCTACATAGTTTTCACTGATATTTTTACTTGTTCCAGTGCCGAAATTGCAACCATGAGAGCAGTTTAGCACATCAACTAAAAGAGGCACAGGGTTGCCTCTTGAAGTATCTTTTTTATACTCTTCAAAATATTTTTTTACATGGCTTATGCCCTCTACTTGTTTTACCCAAACATCTGTACCGGCATAGAGCGCAACATTTTCTTTAAGACCGCCTGGGCGTGAAAACGCAAATCCCCACGAACCGTCTATGTTATCAAATTTTTTACGTTTATATTTGTTTAATGAAATTTTATTTTCTAATATGTAGTTTGAAAGCATTTCATAAGTGACATTATAATTTATCATATCATCGCAGTTTTCGTCCATAAATTCTTCTTTTTTGCCAATACATGGAGATAAAAATGCAATTTTGTCTTCTATGCCTAAATATTTTTTCAAATAAATTGCGGTGCACATAGCAGGACTATGCACGGGAGATAAATATTTAATTAGCTCTGGAGAAAATTTTTCAATATAAGAAACAATTACAGGACATGGCTGGGCAATTACCGTGTTTAATTTTTTTTCATTAATTGCTTTAAGGTATCCCCAAGTGGTAATATCTGCACCAAAGGACACGTCATAAATTAAATTTACACCCATTTCGCTTAAAAATCCAAATAAATTTTCAAGATTTTTAAAATTTGTTCTCGCAGCAGGAGCAGCAATTAAAGAAATTTTTTCACCATTTTTTAAATCAGCAAAAAATCTCTCGGCATCATCATAATATTTTCGTGCACCATGGTCACAAATATCAAGACATTGACCGCAGTCAATACAATAATCATCATCTATTCGTATTATATTGTTGCCTTCTGTAAATTCGGCTCTATTTGCGTGCACAGGACATTTTAATATACATTTATTACAACCAACGCATTTATCTGTATCTGTAAATACAAGCTTATTAGACATAGTAGTACTCATCTCCCCATAATCTATTATTTATTCTATTATATATACAATATTTCTTTTTTACAAGAGAAATATTCAAAAATCAGTTATTAATTAGATTTCTATATTTTAGTGGCGTTTTTCCAATATAGTTTTTAAATAATTTTATATATTGGCTTGTGCTTTCGTAGCCTACTTTAAATGAAATTTCCGAAATACTCAGGTCACTGCTTTCAAGTAACTTAATACTTTTGTTTAGCTTGTATTCAACTATATAAGTATAAGGGGACACCCCTAAATGCTTAATAAAAATTCTGTGCAGTGCAGATTTTGAAATATTCCCAATCTTACAAAGCTCTTCAAGTTTTATATGACTAGAAAAATTTTCGTCTATATAGTGCAAAATTTTTTCTAGTGAGTCATTGTGGTAGTTAGAGTTTTTACTGGCTTTTTCACTGTCTTTAACTATAAGATTATACCAAATATAAGGCAATAAAGACCTCACTGCATATTCATTATCTGCTACGAGCAGTTCGTTTATTGCGTTTCTTACTAAAAGTGAAGTGCTGATTTTTATTTGTGTAGACGTGTATTTATCAATATACTCTTTCATGAAATTTTCTTCGTTTGAAATATTCAATACACTCTTATCAAAAATTATACTCACATATTTATTTTTATCGTTATTCTCTTTTTGACTCAGTGAAATTCTATGAAATTCATTGCAGTTAATAAATGCGATATCGTTTTTCTCAAGTGAGATTTTTTCGTATAATGTCTCAAGAACAGCGTCACCTTGCAACATTAGTACAATTTGCATTTGATTGTGAAAGTGCATAAGGCTCAAATTTTTATATTTTTTTCTTACATTTTCAGTTACAACTAAAAACGGCGTATTTAAATTTTTGTTATACTCATATTTTATCTCATTCATGGTTTTATTCCCTTAACTTTGACATGATTGTTATATTTTTTGACATTATTTACACTATTAAACTACAAATAAATGTGATAATATTATATCATAGTTAAAAATATATTTAAAGGAGTTACGATGAAAAGTTTTATTTTGACGTATAAAGAAGAGTTTAATGATTATAAACTATCCTACCTTCTAAAGGATTTAATGGCTGGAATTTCTGCATCTATTGTCGCACTTCCACTTGCACTTGCCCTTGGTATTTCAAATGGTGCAGACGAGGCAATAGGTATCAAAACCGCAATACTTGCCTGTATTATTATTTCGCTTTTGGGTGGAGGCAGGTTTCAGTTTAACGCTGCAACGGCGGCGACTGTTTCGATATTATCTGCTGTAAGCCTACAATATGGCTTAGGTGCTGTTATTTTATGTTCGTTAATAAGTGGTGTAATTATGCTGATATTTAGCTTTATACGCATTGCAAAATTTTTAGAAAAAATTGACAAGAAGGTGCTTTTAGGACTTAATACTGGTATAGGACTACTTGTTATATCTGGACAACTGGATAGCCTATTTGGCACTGCGTCCATAAGTGGCAATATTATTAGCTCATTTATAACATTTTTCACCTATATCCCCTCGCTTAATATTATTGCTACTTTGTTTGGTGTGTCTACTGTAGTTTTTATTTTTATATTTCCGAAAAAATTCAAAAAGTTTGTGCCTGCACAAATTATAGTTTTTATACTTGCAATTGCTATAAATTTATTTTTAAATGCCGATGTCGAGCGTATTTCTGAACTTCCAAGGGTTTTAGATTTTAGCTTAAGTGTTCCGAGTTTTGACAATATCGGGAACCTTATTCTTCCTTCATTTAATGTAGCGCTTATCTTGATGATTAAGTCTGTAAGCTCGGTTTTATCTGTATCAAACCAAACAAATACTCCCTGTAATATAAACAGAGAGCTATTTGCACTTGGTACTGGCAATATAATTATGTCATTTTTCTCCTGTATTCCAGCAGGTGCAAGCTTTTCTCCTATACAAGTAGCAATAATTTCTGGTGCAAAAACAAGGCTTGCTGCGGTATTTCACTCTGTATCTCTATTTGTAATACTTCTTGTATTTGCGCCTTTAATGACTTCGCTTCCACTTGCGGTTCTTGCCGGAATATTGGTACATACAGGGCTTGCTATGGTTAGAAAAATTAGCTTGCAAAATCCTGTATCTTTGTGTACAATAGGATTAATGTTATTTTTCGATATTAGCATTGCAATTGCGCTTAGTTGCCTATTTGCATTTCTTTTATCTAAATACAAAAATAAAGTTAAAGTGGAGGAATAATCATGCCTTATGTAAGCGTTAGAACAAATGTAGCAGTACCTTTAGAGAAAGAAGAACTTTTAATAAAAGTTTTAGGTGAAGGTATAGAAGTTATTACTGATAAAGTAAAAGAAAACCTTTTTATAAAGATTGATGAAAAATGCCGTCTTTACAAGGCTGGAAACATAGATATACCAAACGCAATGGTGTCTGTAGACCTGTATGGATATTCTTCTTCTGAAGATCTAAAAAAATACAGTGACATAGTTTTTACAGTTTTAGAAAATGAGCTTGGTATAAGCCCTGAAAGAGTATATATTAATTATACAGAATGCAGGCACTGGGGCTCAAGTGGAAACACTAACACAGCATTTGAAGTATAATTAGGAGGAAATGAAATGGAAAAAATTAGAGTTGGAATTATTGGCTGTGGCATGATCACCCAAACAAGGCATGCTCCAGAATATGCGCAAAATGAAAATAGCGAAATTTACGGATTATACGATGCAAATATGGAAAGAGCCGAAGAATTTGCTAAATTATATTCCTGTAAAGCTTTTAGCTCTCCTGAAGAGCTTATCGCCTGTGAAGAAATAGATGCCATAAGCGTCTGCTCTCCAAATGCAACACATGCACAGTATTCTATCATGGCACTAAATGCTGGTAAGCATGTTTTAGTCGAGAAACCCGTTGCCCTTACTCTTGAAGACGCCCGTGAGATGATAAGAGTTTCTAAAGAAAAAGGCAAAATCTTGATGGTAGGACATAATCAAAGATTGCTGCCAACTCATAAGCGTGCAAAAGAAGTGCTTAATTCTGGTGCTATCGGAAATCTCATTACAATACAAAGTAACTTTAAACACAATGGCCCCGAGACTTGGAGCGTTACAAGGAGTAACCAAACTTGGTTCTTTGATAAAAAGAGCGCACAATTCGGTGTTTTGGGCGATTTAGGCTCTCATAAACTAGATATTATTAGATATCTTACAGATAAAGAAGTTACCGAGGTAAATGCGGTTACAATGACACTCGACAAGCGCTTACCAGACGGAAACCTAATTGAGATTGAGGACAACGCAATTGTTGCCTTTAAACTTAGCAACGGACTACCTGGTATTATGCACGTTAGTTGGAGTAACTATGGCGACGAAGACAATAGCACGATTATCTACGGTGACAAAGGCGTTATGAAAATATTTGGTGACTACTCTGACGATATCGTTTTAGAAATGCGTGATGGTAGTGTTGTAAAATATATGGTAGGAAAAATTCAAACTAACCAAAACCAAACAAAAAGTGGTATTATTGATGAGTTTGTCGCATCTATCGTCGAAAATAAAGAACCGCTTATTACAGGTGTCGATGGACACAACACCATAGCGACAATTATAGCCTGCTATGATTCTGCAAAAACTGGAACTTGGAAAAAGGTAGACCTAGTATAAAAGTTTTACTAAATTTTTTTCAAAAAATTTCAGGTTCTTAGGACTGCGTCCTAAGTCGCTTTTCGCAAAAAGCGAAATCCAATCCTAAGAGGCGCATTTTTGAAAGTGAATTTTTGCCGAAGGCAAAAAGAGAAAACTTTTTGAAAGAAAAAAAGTTTTCTGGATTTTAGCAATAACTTAATAGAAAAAACACAAAATCAAAGGGCGACCAAAATAGTCGCCCTTTAGCATACTTGAAAATCTAAATTTTATTAGCTGCACAGCACACTATGAAGGAAACTTTTTCTATCGCAAAAAGTTTCCTCTTTTTGCACTTTGTGCAAAAATTCACCTTCAAAAAAGCTCTTCTCATGACAGGATTTCGTTTTCTGCGGAAAACGACTCGGAGCTCTGCTCCAAGACCTCGCAATTTTTCGAGAAAAATTGAGTAAAGCTTTTCATCATACCAATTTATAAATTTAATAGAAACTTAGCCACACCGTCGTTTTCGTTGCTTTCGATTACGGCAGTGGCTATTTTTTTTATTTCATTACAGGCATTTTCTACGGCGTAACTCTCGTCACTTAACTCAAACATTGGTATGTCGTTTAGCCCGTCACCAAAACAAACGATTTTGTCAATACCTAAAATTTCTTTTAGTTTTTTTATTGCACTTGCCTTACTTACATTTTTGGGCATGATTTCAAAGAAAATCATATCGCTATAGGTGTCTTTTGCACAGATACAGCCGTATTTATCCTTTAGTTTGTCGTAAAGCGGACGCATTTCCTCCATGGTACCAAGGCAGTCAAAGTAGAAAATTTCGCCTTGATTTAGGAGTTTTTTATTCTCTACAGGAAATAAGCGTATATCCCCTATTTTATTTTCAATATTTAGTTTGCTAAATTCGTTTAATCTCTCTTTATAATACAAAGTTTTCTCTACACCATTTACAAAGCTATGGACTATGGGTGATAATTTATGTTCGTGAAAGAAATTCAAAATAAAGTTGACATCTTTTTTATCAAAAACATTTGAGTAAATATTCTCACCTGTTTTTGTATCGGTGATAAAAGTTCCGTTAAAAGTTACAGCAGGGATGTTAAGCTTAAGTTTTTCAACCATTTTTGAGGCAGAATAAAACGAGCGTGCCGTGGCAAAAGAGAAGTTGAGCCCGTTATTTACAAGTTCATTAATGGTTTTTGCAGTAAAGTCGGATATAGTTTCATCATATTTAAGTAAAGTCCCGTCAAGGTCGGTTATGTATAAAGTTTTCATTTTTTACCTCACAATATAATAAAGAAGAAATCGGATAGCCACTAGGGCTACCCGATTATTTTATAGCTAATTACTCAGCCATTTTTTTAAGTTTTTCGTATTTCTCAGCTGCGTGTTGCTCTGCTTGAGTAAATAGAGTTTCTGCACGCTCTGGGAATGAACGTAGTAAGCTGTTGTAACGAACTTCGCCCATGATGAAGTCACGGTAAGAAGCTGATGGAGCTTTACTATCTAGTACGAATGGATTTTGCTCAGCGTCTGCACGTCTTGGGTCAAAACGGAAGTTATGCCAGTAACCAGCAAGAACAGCTTTTTTCTCTTCAGCAATAGCTGCAGACATGCCGCCTTTAATTCCGTGGTTGATACAAGGAGCGTAAGCGATGATGATTGAAGGACCGTTGTAGCTCTCAGCTTCTTCAAAAGCTTTGATACATTGGTTCATGTCAGCGCCCATAGCGATTTGTGCAACGTAAACGTAGCCGTAGCTCATAGCGATTTGTGCAAGGTCTTTCTTCTTAGTAGCTTTACCTGAAGCAGCAAATTGTGCAACAGAACCAGCTGGTGTAGCTTTAGAAGCTTGTCCACCTGTGTTAGAATAAACTTCTGTATCGAATACTAGAATGTTGATGTCCTCGCCTGAAGCGATAGCATGGTCAAGACCACCGAAACCGATGTCATATGCCCAGCCGTCACCACCGACTATCCAAACTGATTTCTTAGCTAGGAAGTCTTTGTCAGCTAGAGTTTTAGCTGCTAGTTTAGCAACTTCACACTCGCCACCACTTACAGCTGTAAGCTCAGAGATTAGTGTATCTGTTGCAGGACCATTAGCTCTTGTTTGGCCTTTAGTTGCGATATATTCTTCACAAGCTGTTTTTAGAGAAGCCGAATCTGTTTTCTCGATAATAGCTGTTAGATACTCTTCAAGTCTGCCTCTTACTGCGTTTTGAGCAAGTTGCATACCTAGACCGAACTCTGCATTGTCCTCAAATAGTGAGTTTTGCCATGCAGGACCGTGTCCTTTTTTGTTTACTGTGTATGGTGTAGCTGGTGCTGAACCACCCCAGATTGAAGAACAACCTGTAGCATTTGCTATAAACATTTTGTCGCCAAATAGTTGTGTAGCAAGTTTAGCATATGGTGTCTCACCGCAACCGCCGCAAGCGCCAGAGAACTCAAGAAGAGGTTGTTTAAATTGGCTACCTTTAACAGTAGTTTCTTTAAATTTCTCTAGAACTTCTGGTTTGTCAGCTAGTTTGATGCTGTAGTTAAATACGTCTTGTTGTGCTCTTTGTGTGTCGATAGCTTGCATTGTTAGAGCTTTCTCTTTTGCAGGGCAAACTTGTGCACAAAGTCCGCAACCAGTACAGTCAAGTGTAGATACACCCATTACGTAGTTCATGCCAGCTAGACCTGTCATTGCTTTTGACTTAACATCAGCAGGAGCCGCAGCTAGTTCAGCGTCAGTCATAGCGAATGGACGGATAACAGCATGTGGACAAACGTAAGCACATTGGTTACATTGGATACATTTTTGGCTATCCCAGCATGGAACGTCAACAGCGATACCGCGTTTTTCGTAAGCAGCTGTACCTTGTGGTGACTCACCGTTTGCATACTCAACAAATGTTGAAACAGGAAGATCTTTACCTCTAAATGAGTTTACAGGGATAACTACGTTGTTTACATAGTCAACTAGATCTTGTCTGTCGCCTGTAGCTACTGGTAGAGAAGAATCGTTTGTAGCTGATTTCCAAGATGCAGGAACTTCTACTTTATGGAAAGCATTTTGACCAGCGTCGATAGCGTCGTGGTTCATTTTTACGATAGCTTCACCTTTTTTGCCGTATGATTTTGTAGCAGCGTCTTTCATATACTTAATAGCATCTTCTACAGGGATAACACCTGAAATTGTGAAGAATGCAGATTGAAGTATTGTGTTGATTCTTGTTCCAAGACCGATTTCTTTACCGATTTTGTAACCGTCAACTGTATAGAATTCTATATCATTATCAGCGATAAATCTTTTAACTTGACCTGGTAGTCTCTCGTCTAGTTCCTCAGCAGTCCACTCACAGTTTAGTAGGAATCTACCACCTTTTTTAAGGTCTTCAACCATGTTGTATTTACCAAGGTAAGCTGGGTTATGACAGGCTACGAAGTCAGCTTTGCTGATGTAATAAGTTGATTTAATTGGAGCCTTACCAAAACGTAAGTGAGAAATTGTAAGACCGCCTGATTTTTTAGAGTCATAATCAAAATAACCT
>CAYJIA010000004.1:0-76379 GCA_964370115.1 uncultured Eubacteriales bacterium | reverse complement strand
TTTTGTAGGGAGTTTTGAGTTAATTATAGAAAATCTTCTACTTTTTCTACATAGTAGTCAAGTGGTCTTGCGCCAGCTTCTGTAGAGGCTAGTTCGCCATCTTTAAATATTAAAACTGTAGGAACACTCATAATGCCAAAACTTGCTGTAAGTTCAGTCTCTTTATCTATATCTACTTTTGCAACGGCAACTTTGCCATCATATTTTTCTGCTAACTCTTCAAGTACTGGTGCTATCATTTTGCAAGGTCCACACCATGTTGCAAAAAAGTCAACCACTACTAAGGGTTTATTCTCTATTAATTCTTTAAATTCTTGTGTGTTAACATGTAGTACTGCCATTTTTAACGCTCCTTTTAATTATAAGTTTGTATTTCAATTTTTTCAATAACAACATCTTCCATAGGTTTAGCTGCCGAGTTTACCGCTACTTTTGCAATAGCTTCAACCGTATCCATTCCGTCTATTACCTGCGCAAATACTGTGTGGCCTCTACCGCTTAGTGATGTACCACCGTCAAGATTTGCATTTCCACCGTACTCTTCATACAGCGATTTAACTGCATCGTCTATTAGTGTCATATCAGTAATTGTGTAGGCGTTTGCAACACTTTCGTCTTCAAGATACATATCATAAAGAACGCCCATGCTAGCCCAATCTACGGACATTGTTGTATTATTGATAAAGAATTGACTTGAATTGGTTCCAGGCCCTGAATTTGCCATAGACACAGCACCTGTAATATTAAATAAGTTTGGGCTAAATTCGTCTTCAAACTTTTCGCCCCAGACACTTTGTCCACCAGAACCTATGCCTGTTTCATCTCCGCCTTGTATCATGAAATTATCCATAACACGGTGGAATATTATCCCGTCATAAAAACCTTGCTGAGCAAGCTTTTTAAAGTTATATACAGCTTTTGGTGCAACTTCTGGAAAAAATCTTATAGTCACTGTACCCATGTTAGTGGTTATTACAGCTATCTCTTCCCCAACTTCTGGCTCCTCCACTTGATATCCCGTCTCATGTGTCTCAACATTCCAATTAAGGCTTTCAAGCGGTACTATATCATCAGGCTCAGTCCCTAAAACATTTGTAAGGCTTAAATCCATTTCAAGCTCTGCACTTGCGCTATGTTTTATCTCGGTCTCAGAACTTTCGCTCTCAACACTTGAATTTTGCGCCTGCGCACAGCCGGTAGTAAATATAGAAACTGCCATTATGACTGATAACAATTTAATTTTCTTCATACAATTTTCCTTTTCAAGATTAATCTTTAAATTGATTTTATATCATTTGTAATGAAATTTCAAGCAAATAACAATCTATTAGTATTTATTTTACAAACGCTTCATATATTTTAATAGCCAAGACATATTTAGGAAATAAATTAACATGTTATGGCAAAATAAAGGAGGCAAAAATATGACATATTATCCAGAAGGTTATTTGATTGACACAGCTGAAAACAAAGGAATTTTACAATCGACGACATCACTGTCCGATGCTTGCCGTGACAAAAGCATACTCGAGGCTCGTGCAATGATTTGCGACAGCGAGCACAATATTATTGTCGATTTAAAATCGATGCGAGGTATAATTCCAAGAGAGGAAGGTGCCATAGGCATTAAGGAGGGAACCGTGCGTGATATTGCCATAATTTCCAGAGTAAATCGCCCTGTATGCTTTGTAATTAAAGAGTTTATCCGAGATAAAAACGATAAGATAACAGCAATTTTGTCAAGGCGTGACGCACAGGACAGATGCAAAGAAGAATTTGTAGACAAACTTCAAATTGGCGACATTGTAAGGGCTAAAATAACTCATATTGAAGCATTTGGCGTATTTGCCGACATTGGTTGTGGTATAGTTGCGCTTTTGCCTATAGATTCGATATCCGTTTCAAGAATAGAACATCCTCTAGAGAGATTTAGCGTCGGTATGAATATTTTAGCAATAGTTAAAAACACCGAAAATGGGCGAATTACACTCACACAAAAAGAACTTTTGGGCACTTGGGAAGAAAACGCAAGCCAGTTTAGTGCAGGTGAAACGGTTGCTGGAATAGTGAGAAGTGTGGAAAGCTACGGTATTTTTGTAGAGCTCACCCCTAACCTTGCAGGGCTTGCAGAACTTAAGGAAAACGTGCTTCCAGGTCAACAGGCGAGTGTGTATATCAAGAGTATTATCCCCCAAAGAATGAAAGTAAAACTCATTATAATAGAAACTTTTGATTATAATTATAAGCCGACAAAACCAAAATATTTTTATAGTGGTAAACATATAGATAAATTTGTCTATTCTCCACCAGAAAGCGACAAAAACATCGTTACATATTTTGAGTAAATCTTGTTATACCTCCCAATTTGTGATATAATTATTTGGTATTATATAAAATTTAGGGGGATAAATAATGGACGAAACAAGCAAGGTAACTATAAAACAACGAGATTTAAAAAAACGTGGAAAAAAAGTATTAAAATCGCATTATCTTTTTTTACTTTTAACTATATTAGTTACAGCATTTGTTGGAAGTGAATTTACCGACGTTCAGGCAATATCAAGTTTTGAATGGTCAACAATTACTAGTTTTCTCCACATACCAACTAATATATTTGATAACACATCAGAAATATTTGGCCAAACACGAGGTGTTTTTGCGGCAATAGTATCAAGTATTAGCACAGGTTCGATTTATGACACTATATTTTCGGGAATAAATTCTTTAGTTAACTCTACTACTGTAAGTTTAATTATCTACATATTACTATCACTTATATTTGCCTTTGCAGTTTGGTTTTTCTTAGGCAATATTTATACTGTAGTCTCAAGAAGAATTTTCTTAGAGAGTAGAACTTACAAAAAAGTTTCAATTCAAAGATTTTTATATTTCTTTCATGTTAAAAAATGGGTAAATATATCGGCTGTCATGTTCTTAAAATTTCTTTATAACACACTATGGTATTGTGTATTTATAGTCGGTGGAATAATCAAGCACTATTCTTACTTTTTAGTACCCTATATAGTCGCAGAAAACCCTAATATTTCACCAAGACAGGCTATTACACTTTCAAGAAAAATGATGTACGGCCATAAATTTGAATGCTTTTTGTTAGAGCTTTCCTTTCTTGGCTGGCTCCTTTTACGTATCGTAACTTTTGGCTTGTCCGGATTATTTTACTCAAACACATACCAAATTGCTACTTATTCCGAGTATTTTGTAAAGCTTAGGACTATTGCAAAACAAAACAATATCGAAGGCTCAGAGCTACTTAATGATACATATTTATATAAAAAAGCAAGTATATCATTAATAAATGAAAAGTATGCTCAAGAGGTAAAAGTTTTAAACGGACCTAAAATCGAATTTAAAAAACCTAAAAATGCATTTGAATTTATTCTTGATTTCTTAGGAATTTCCTTAAAACGAAATGAAGAAGATAACCAGAAAAATTTTGAGGCGATAAAGTATAATAAGGCAAAACTTTTTGAAGATTCTATTTCTCAAGATATCTATCCAACCCGTCTTTTCACTCTATCCGAGTACACAAGAAACAAAAAAGAAGAAACTTCTAATTTTATGAAAAAATACTCGGTTTTGACTCTTGTATTAATATTTTTCATATTCGCATTTATTGGTTGGATTTGGGAAGTATCTCTTCACTTAATCACTACAGGACAATTTATTAACCGTGGAATAATGCACGGCCCGTGGCTTCCTATTTACGGAAGTGGAGGACTGCTTATTTTAACAGTTTTATACAAGCTACGGAAAAAACCTGTAGTACAATTTTTCTCTGCTGTGGTACTTTGCGGTATAATTGAATATTTCACTGCTTTTTTCATGGAGCTCATACACGATGGTCAAAAATGGTGGGATTATAGCGGATATTTTTTAAACTTACACGGTAGAATTTGCGCAGAGGGGCTTTTAGTCTTTGGTTTGGGTGGCGTAGCTGTAGTCTACCTGCTCGCACCAATGATTGATGACCAACTTGCAAAAGTAAGCAAAAAAATACTTATACCACTAGCAATCGCACTCGTCAGTGTATTTGTCGTAGATAATATTTATTCTAGCGCCCATCCAAATGCTGGCGAGGGCATTACGTCTGAACCTGTAGTTATTTTCGCACCAATAGAGAACTTTACTAATTATTTTAATTAAATTTTGCGAGGCTGTTGCTTATACGACAGCCTCGTTATTTTATGCAATCAAGAACTTCCCGTCAGAGAAATCACAAGAATAACTCTCGCCTTTAACTACTTTACCCTCGAGTATTTTCTCAGATATCATATCTTCAAGCTTACTTTGAATTGCTCTTCTTAGCGGTCTTGCTCCGAAAATATCGTCAAAACCTGCATTTGCAATTTCATCTACCACTGTATCTGAAAAATTAATATCCATTTCAATCTCTTCAAGTCTTGATGCCAAATCTTTTAGCATTATTTTAGTAATTTCTTTTACATCTTCATGATTTAATTTACTAAAAACCGTAATCTCATCTACTCTGTTTAAAAATTCTGGTTTAAACAGTTTTTTTAGCTCTTCTAAGACTAAATTTTTAGTAGCCTCAAAACTTTTTTCGCCTACTTCTTCACTATTAAACCCTAAATTTTTCTGTTTTTGTGTAATAAGTCTAGCACCGACATTTGATGTCATTATTATTACCGCATTTTTAAAGTCTACAACTTTGCCTTGAGAATCGGTAAGTCTTCCATCGTCTAAAATTTGAAGTAAAACATTAAATACATCTGGATGCGCCTTTTCTATTTCATCGAACAAAATAACACTGTAAGGCTTTCTTCTTATAGCCTCTGTAAGCTGTCCACCCTCGTCAAACCCGACATATCCAGGCGGTGAGCCTATAAGGCGCGATACCGTGTGTTTTTCCATATACTCTGACATATCAAGCCTTACTAAGGCTTTTTCATCTCCAAAAAGAGTAGTTGCAAGTGCCTTGCAAAGTTCTGTTTTTCCGACACCAGTAGGCCCTAAAAAGATAAATGAACCTATCGGTCTATCCTTGGATTTAAGCCCTACCCTTCCACGTCTTATTGCCCTTGACACGGCGCTGACTGCCTCGCCCTGCCCTATTACTCTTTCATGTAGTTTTTCTTCCATTGATAGCAGTCTTGCACTTTCTTCCTCGTCAAGCTCTACAACTGGTACGCCACTCCAACTAGATACTATCTGTGCTATATCCTCGTGTAAGACAATACTGTTTCTACTCTCGTTTTGATTTTTCCACTCTTCTGTCATCTCGTTTAACATTTGTTGTGCTTCTTTTTGTTTGTCACGAAGCTTTGCGGCGTTTTCAAAATCCTGTGAGTTTACACTCGCGGTTTTTTCTTTTTCGAGCTCTTTAATTTCATTTTCTAGCTCTTGCAGTTTTAGTGGCGCTGTGAATGTACGAAGCTTCACCTTAGACGATGCCTCATCTATTAAATCTATTGCCTTGTCGGGCAAAAATCTGTCGCCTATATATCTTGCAGATAGTTTTACAGCAGATATTATCGCCTCATTAGAAATTTTCACCTTGTGATGAGCCTCGTACCTGTCTTTTAGTCCGTTTAAAATCTCTATCGCTTCATCTTCGCTAGGCTCTCCTACATTCACAGGTTGAAATCTTCTCTCTAGTGCCGCATCTTTTTCTATATGCTTTCTATATTCATCTATAGTCGTTGCGCCTATTACTTGAAACTCGCCCCTTGCAAGAGAAGGTTTTAAGATATTTGCCGCGTCTGAGGAACCTTCAACCGAACCTGCGCCTATTATAGTATGAAGTTCATCTATAAATACGATTATATCCTTATCGGCTTTTACTTCATCTATAATTGCTTTTATACGCTCTTCAAAGTCACCTCTATATTTAGAGCCTGCTATCATTCCAGTTAGGTCAAGGCTTACAAGTCTTTTCCCTTTTAAAATTTCGGGCACATCTCCCTCTATAATCTTAAGTGCAAGACCCTCTGCCACGGCGGTTTTACCGACTCCTGGTTCACCTATTAACACAGGATTATTTTTAGTTCGCCTTAAAAGTATTTGTATTACCCTGTCTATCTCATCTTTTCTTCCTATAACGGGGTCTATCTCGCCTTGTGCTGCAAATTCTGTTAAATCTTTTCCGTATTTATCAAGTGCCTTAGTTTTACTTTTTTTAGTATTTGGGTTTATATTTTTCTCGGACTTTGTTATATCACTGTTTAAAATCCCCGACAACTCTGACATCATTTTCGAGGGTGATAGACCATTAAATTCTAAAAATTTCACCCCATAACTGTCAACATCTTGAATTATCGCAAGCAGTAAATGTTCTGTTCCTATATATCCATGATGCAGCCTTGCAGCTATCATAGCAGACATTTGAAGTATCGATTTTGTACGGGGCGTAAAATCTGCAGGTGTAAGTTTCACCGTGCTTCCCCTTCCTATTTTTTCTGCAATCGTATTAAAGTATTTTTCTTCTGAAAGTCCTAATTTTTCTATGAGCTTTGCGGCAACTCCTGTATTTTCTCTTATTAAACCTAAGACGACATGCTCACTTCCTATATAATTGTGACCTAAGTCCATTGCCGCCTCTATACTTAGATTTAATGCATTATTTGCTTTTTCTGTAAAGCCATTGAATTTAAACATCGCCTTACCTCCTATTAATTATAATTTTCATTTACATATTCGCGCATAGCAATTTCTTGTGAAACTACCTGTTTTGCTATGCCAATTAAATTTTCAATTGCAGCCTCTTCGCTTATTCCAAGGCTTATTTGGTTTGAAATTTGGTACATATAGTTATACGGTTTAGTTCCTTCACCATAAAAACCTCTTACTGCAATACCAAGTTTCGAGAGCTTTGCCACCAAATTATTCATTGCATTGCCATGATTTAAGGCAGGCAGATAAAGCATAAGTGACGCCCTCATACCCGTGCCTAAGTTAGTCGGACACTGTGTTAAGTATCCTAGTTTTTCGTTAAACGCTACATCAAGCTTTTCATTTAACAACACATCTACCTTGTCGGCAAGTTCATATGCATTTTTAAGATTCATTCCATCAGTGATAACCTGTATCCTCACATGGTCTTCCTCGTTTATCATTATTGAAATAGTCCTATCATGACTTAAAATTAAGCCTTTGCCTATAGTATCCACCGTGAACTGCGGACTTATCATATGAGTTTTTACAAGCTCTGTTATTAAATTTTTCGAAATTTTCTCTATATCCATTACCTCAAACTGAGATGAAAAATAGAAATTACTGTTAACAACTGCGTCTATTACTAGCTCTCTGAGCTTTACTTTTTCAGCCGAACTCATCATGTTTGGAAAGGGATATGACTTTAGATTTCTTGCAATCCTTATTCTTGAAGAAATGATTATTTCGTCCTGTGTTTTACCGTTTATCATTTTTCATCCTCCAATCCTTTAATCAAATCTCTTAAGACAGCAGCGTCTTCAAATCTTTGTTCCTCTATGGCAAGATTTAGTTCTCTTTTTTTCTGTTCAATTTCATTTTGCTCAATTATGACTAAATCGCTGACCTTATTTTGAGTTAACATAAGCGCAGGGCGTGAAGGACTTTTACCAATATGCTCGACCGCAGTATGGATTTTCTCAATCATAGGAAGTAGTGCGTCATAAAAATTTGTATAGCAATCTCCACAACCAATTTTACCGTCTTTTGTTATGCTGTCTAAATCTTTACCGCAGGTTTTACAGGTGTTTTCATCTTCTATTCTTTTATTTAAAAATAAACTTTCAAATAGGCCATTAAAGTTTATACCCGAAAAAATATTTGTGTATCCTAAATTTTTTGAACATTCATAGCAAAGTGAATATTCACTAAACTCACCGTTTATAACTGTTTTTATTACAGTGTTTGCATGGTTTTGCCCACAATTTTGACATAACATAATCATTCACTCCTCATTGCAAGTAATATGTTTTTAAAAATTGATGCCCTTACATTATCTTTTACATTATTTGGCACATCAACAAGCGTTCTATTTGAGACGACCGATGCAATAACATACGCCTCATTTGAAGTTATAACCTTGCTGTACACCATATTTTTTAAAATTGCAGATGCACTTGCTGTGTCTAGAGAATTTCCTACTGAATTAATTATATGCATAATCGTCGCAGTTTTTCCTACTATTGACCTTGTTATGCGAATATATCCTCCGCCACCTCTTTTGCTTTCCACCACATAACCTTGCTCTGGTGTAAAACGTGATGTTATTACGTAATTTATCTGACTTGGCACACAACCTAAAGTCGAGGCTAACTCATTTCTTTGTATTTCTGCTATGCCGTCTGCTTCTTTTAGCATATTTAATATATATTCCGCAACATTATCTGTAATCCCCATATTATTCACCTTACCTTAAAATATCATTTTTGACTTTAACTGACTTTGACTTTATTATACTCAAAAAACCACAAAAGTCAATATAGGTCAAACCGTATTTACACTTTTTTAATAATTTTACAGAAAGCTGTTTTTTGGCTGTAACAATAATTTTATTTTTACATAGTATGGAATGTAAACGAAAGGAGGCGACTTTTATGTTTAACAGTTTCGGCGGAGGTTGCTGCTCATGGATAATCATCATAATCCTTATCCTAGCTTGCTGCAATTGCGGAGGTATGGACAATAGAGGTGGCTGCAACAACGGTTGTTGCTAATAGCCAGACATAAGACAAAAAGCAACGAGCTATCACAATTTCTTGTGATAGCCGTTGCTACGTATATTATAAACCAAAATAAAGATAATTATTTAACTAATTTTTTTCATTTTATTAAATTCAATTATATCATTATACGGCGGAAAATACAAGTAGTTTTTGTTGAAATTTGTATAAAATTAAAGGGCGGATATTGAATCCGCCCCTACGATGTTAAATAAAACTGTGGTGTATTTAGGGCGACCATTGGCCGCCCCTGAGGTTTATACAAACCAACGGCAAGAGCAGAGCCCTTGCCCTACGATTTAAATTGAAATTTAAACTTCAACAACGCCGTCGAATACTTTTTCTGCGCCGCCTGTCATCAGAACTTTTTCGTCGGTGTAATTTACTACTAAATCGCCACCTTTTAGCATTATTCTGATATCGTCGCCTTTTGTGCAGTATCCTCTAAGTGTCGACACTACAGCCGCCGCACAAGCGCAAGTTCCGCAAGATAAAGTTTCTTTAGAACCTCTCTCCCACGCCCTTACCTTGATTGTTTTGTTGTCGATTACCTCGACAAATTCAATGTTGACACCCTCTGGGAATATCTCAGAATTTTGGAAGTTTTCGCCTATCGCCTCAAGCTCTAGCTTGTCTACAGAGTTTGTAAATATTACGCAGTGTGGATTACCCATTGATACGCAGTTGATGTTATACATTACACCATCAATATTTACATCACGGTTAATTATCATGTCACCGTCAAGCTTTACAGGAATACTCTCCGCACTAAACTGTGGTTTATCCATGTCGACTGTGACCTTTACAACCTTGTTCATCTTGGTCGTAACTTTGCATTCTTTTATACCGCTTAAAGTTTCTATAGTGATAGTTTTATTTTCTACCATTTTATTATCGTACAGATATTTTGCAACACAGCGCAGTCCATTGCCACACATTTTGCCTTCACTGCCGTCTTTATTGAACATACGCATTTTCGCATCTGCAACTTTTGACGGACAAATTAGTATAACTCCGTCACCGCCTATGCCTGTCGCCCTGTCTGAAAGGTAGATAGATAAAAACTCTGGTGAATCTACACTGTGCTCAAAGCAGTTAATATAGATATAGTCATTGCTTGTGCCTTGCATTTTTGTAAATTCAATTTTTCTGCTCTCGGTTTTCATGTCGTTTATGTCTACTATTTCAGTATTATAAACGGTATATTTACTCATAAGGCTGTCGGCAAGTGCGTTTGCTGTATCAAGCGCTGTAAGGCAAGGTATGCCTAAAAGACTTGCTTTTCTTCTAATCTTAACACTGTCTCTTGCAGGGTTTCTGCCTTTTGCTGAAGTTGAGATTACATAGTTTATCTCTTTGCTCTCAAGTAAAGTGATAGTGTTTACAGGGCTTTGGTGGATTTTATTTACTATCTTAACAGTAAGTCCGTATTTTGCAAGCACCGACGCCGTACCCATTGTCGCATATAGTTTAAATCCAAGTTTGTCAAATTTCTTAGCAATTTCGCCGATTTCGCCCTTATCTTGGCTTCTAACAGTAATAAACACACCGCCGCCGTTTTTCTTCATTTTATTTCCGGCTGCTACAAGGCCTTTATACAAAGCCTCTTCCATGTTGTTTCCTATGCCTAAAACTTCACCAGTAGATTTCATTTCAGGCCCTAGTTGTGTGTCAACATCGGTTAGTTTTTCAAATGAGAACACTGGAACTTTTACAGCAACATAAGGTGATGTTTTGTAAAGTCCTGTTCCAAAGCCTAAATCTTTAAGCTTAAATCCTAAACTTACTTTAGTAGCAAGGTCGCACATAGGCACGCCTGTAACTTTGCTTAGGTAAGGAACTGTTCTTGATGCCCTTGGGTTAACTTCAATTACATAAAGCTCACCGTCTGTATAGATATATTGTAGATTCATAAGACCTATAGCCTTAAGCTCTTTACAAAGTGTTTCAGTAGTTTTGATTATAGTCTCAATTATATCGTCGTCCACGTGTTGTGCGGGATACACGGCAATACTGTCGCCTGAGTGAACACCAGTTCTCTCGATATGCTCCATTATGCCTGGAATTAAGATATTTTCGCCGTCACAAATTGCATCGACTTCAAGCTCCATACCGCTTAGATATTTGTCGATAAGCACAGGGTTATCTTGCTTTTGTCTTAGGATAATTTCCATGTACTCTTTAATGTCTTCATCGCTGAAGGCAATTATCATGTTTTGACCGCCTAAAACATATGAAGGACGCATTAGCACAGGGTAAGTTAGAGATTTAGCCGCAGTCAAAGCCTCTTCTGTTGTGGCTATTGTAAAGCCTTTTGGTCTTCCTATATTATTCTTTTCAAGCAAAGCCTCAAAACGCTCTCTGTCCTCTGCTGCATCTATGCTGTCGGCAGAAGTACCGATAATCTCTATATTGTTTTCTGCTAGAGTTTTTGTCAGCTTAATAGCAGTTTGTCCACCGAAAGCCACGAACACGCCTTTTGGCTTTTCGATATTTATGATGTTCATAACATCTTCACTACAAAGTGGTTCAAAGTAAAGTCTGTCTGCTGTGTCAAAGTCGGTTGAAACGGTTTCTGGATTGTTGTTGATTATTGCAACTTCATAGCCAAGTCTTTGTAACGCCTCAACACAGTGAACGCTTGCATAGTCAAACTCTATACCTTGACCAATTCTTATAGGACCTGAACCCAAAACAACTACTGTTTCTTTATCGGTTTTTCCTATAAACTCCAATGCCTCGTTTTCGCCACCACTTTCAGGAAGGTCGTAAGTTCCATAGAAATAAGGTGTGCCTGCCTTAAATTCGCCTGCGCAGGTATCAACCATTCTAAAGTTTTCAAGCATTTTATGCTCAAAGTCATTTTTAGAAATACGTTTTAGCGCCTCGTCTGTAAAGCCTAATTTTTTACCCTTTACATAGGTATCAAAATCAATTTTTGTACCCTCTATCGCTTTTTCATAGTTTAGGATATTTTCAATTTTTGATAAGAACCACATGTCTATCATGGTGAAGTCATGAATTTCTTGTGATGTAACTCCTCTTTTTAGAAGTTCTACTATTGCAAAAAGCCTTTGGTCTGTCGCATCTTTTAGTATTTGCCAAAGTTCTTTATCCTCTTTGTCGTGGAAAGCCGGTAAATCTAGGGTATCAAGTGAAATTTCTGCACCCCTTACCGCTTTCATTAGTGCCATTTCAAATGTATCGGCTATGGACATAACCTCGCCTGTAGCCTTCATTTGTGTGCCTAGATTTCTCTTTGCATACACAAATTTATCAAAAGGCCATTTAGGGAATTTAACCGCAACATAGTCAAGTGCTGGTTCAAATGCCGCATAAGTTTTACCTGTAACCGCATTAATGATTTCATCTAGTGTGTAACCTATTGCAATTTTAGTCGCAACCTTAGCTATAGGATAACCTGTAGCCTTTGATGCAAGTGCCGATGAACGTGACACACGAGGGTTAACCTCGATTACTGCATATTCAAAAGATGTTGGGTGAAGTGCGAATTGGCAGTTACAACCACCTTCAACGCCTAGCGCCTCTATAATATTAATAGCAGCTGTTCTTAGCATTTGGTATTCTTTGTCTGAAAGGGTTACTGCAGGAGCTATAACTATACTGTCTCCTGTGTGAACGCCAACTGGGTCAAAGTTCTCCATAGAACAGATTGTAATTGTGTTGTGCGCGCCGTCTCTGATTACTTCAAATTCAATTTCTTTCCAGCCTGCAATACTTTTTTCTACTAGTATTTGAGTGATTGGAGAAAGTGCAAGTCCGTTTGCTGCAACTTCAAATAGCTCTTCTTCGGTATCTACTATACCGCCGCCTGAGCCGCCTAGTGTAAATGCAGGTCTTATAATTACAGGGTACTCTATAACTTTTGCAAACTCTGCTGCATCCTCTACTGTTGTAACAACTTTTGATGGAATACAAGGCTCGCCAATGCTTTCCATTGTATCCTTAAATATTTGTCTGTCTTCTGCCTTGTCTATAGTCTCAGGAGAAGCTCCCAAAAGTTTTACGCCATTTTCTTCTAAAAAGCCTTCTTTTGCAAGTTGCATAGATAGAGTAAGACCTGTTTGTCCACCAAAACCTGAAAGTATGCTGTCTGGTTTTTCTTTTTTAATTATTCTTTTAATTGTTTCAATGTTAAGTGGCTCTATATAAATTCTGTCTGCCATTGCATTGTCTGTCATGATTGTAGCAGGGTTAGAGTTTACTAGAACTATTTCGATGCCGTCATCTTTTAGCGCACGACAAGCTTGTGTTCCCGCATAGTCAAACTCTGCCGCTTGACCAATAACTATAGGACCAGAACCTATAACAAGTACCTTTTTTATGTCTTTATTTAGTGGCATAATTAACCCTCCATTAGTTTAAAGAATTCATCGAATAAGAACGCTGTATCCATAGGGCCTGAGCTTGCCTCAGGGTGGAACTGACAAGTAAATGCTGGGAAGTTTTTGTATCTTACACCCTCACAAGTTTTGTCATTTACATTTATAAACAGCTCACTTGCAATTTTTTCATCAATAGTATCCGACATAACTGCATAGCCGTGGTTTTGGCTTGAGATATAAACTCTGCCTGTTTCTGTGTTTTTAACAGGCTGGTTTGCACCCCTATGACCGTATTTTAGCTTAGTAGTCTTAAATCCGTTTGCAAGAGCTAACAGTTGGTGGCCTAGGCAAATTCCAAAAGTAGGAATGTTTAAAGCCATTATATCTTTTAGATTACTTATTATTTCTACATTTTCAGCAGGGTCTCCAGGACCATTTGATAGCATAATTCCGTCTACATTCATAGCCTTAATTTGCTCTGCTGTCGTATTATGAGGGCAAACAACAACATTTGCTCCCCTATTTTCAAGCTCTCTGTAGATATTCATTTTATAACCAAAGTCCATAAGCGCAACTTTTTTTGTCTTTGCAGAATCTGTTTTTTCTTCAAAATATTTTACAGAAACACTCTCTACCGCTTTTTGCACTTTATACGCTTTAATTTTATCGAAATCGGCATTTTCAGGGTTTGTTACTATCGCGCCGTTCATTACACCGCTCTCACGGATGATTTTTGTAAGAGTTCTTGTATCTATACCCGAAAGGCCTATGACGCCTCTTTCTTTAAAAAAGGTGTCAAGATCCCCTTCACACCTAAAGTTGGAGGGAACCTGACACCATTCTTTTACAATGTATGCACATGGGCCAATAACCTCGCCCTCAAAATCAGATGAAATAACTCCATAATTTCCAATAAGTGGAAATGTTTGAACGACGATTTGCCCGAAATAGCTTTTATCTGTAAGCGTTTCGAGGTATCCTGTCATTCCTGTTGTAAAAACAACTTCTGCGGTAATTTCGCCACTTGCACCAAATGACTCACCACAAAAGACTTTTCCATTTTCCAAAACCAAGTATGCCTTACTCATTTATTCGTCCTCTTTCATTTTAGATTTACCCTCAAAGGGTATTTAAGCACAAAACCATATCAGTTACATTATACTACAAAACTCATAGTTTTAATACCCCAAATCCCAAAAAAAGACATCACCCTTCAAAATTTTACATTTAGATGGTGAAGCCTCCTCTTTTATTTGTGCTTATCTCAAGAGATTATACGCTAATTAAAGTCATTTGTCAACTGTTTTTTTGTTTTAAAGTTTTACTAAATTTTTTTCAAAAAAATTCGAGGTCTTGGAGCAGAGCTCCGAGTCGCTTTTCGCAGAAGCGAAATCCTATACTTAGAAACGCATTTTTGAAAGTGAATTTTTGCAGGAGGCAAAAAGAGAAAACTTTTTGCACGAAAAAAAGTTTTCTTATTATCGTTTACGCAAAACCCAAAGCAAGAGCAGAGCCCTTGCCCTACAGGTTCTCAACTCTCTTTTTAACTACAAGTCTAACCGAAACGGCGACTGCACTTGTTATAATCCCTAAAATAAAGCTATTTGGAATTATATCATATATCGATTTTAATACCTTTGCAGTTTCCTCCACCATTGGTTTTGGAAAATTAAGTGATATATCTGCCGAAAATATAAGCAGTAATATAACAAATGAAATCACCGCAACCACGGCGGTAATCCCCAGCATTTCAAATATCTTCTTAAGGTTTATTTTCCTAAAAATTAATTCCACTAGCAAAACGCTCCCCGAAATTACTCCTAGTGCTAAAAATATTTTTGTAATCGGTATTTCAATCGGCGAAAAGGAATAACTGTCTAAACTTGCCAACACAGCAAGCGGAAAACTAGCAACTCCTAAACCTATAAAAAACAACAATAATAAGTAAACTTTCTTCATAATCACCTTTTTTATTTTGTTCTAATTTGTGGTAAATCATAAAAAACTTTTTTTCTTTCAAAAAGTTTTCTCTTTTGCACTCTGTGCAAAATTCACTTTCAAAAATGCGCCTCTTAGGATAAGATTTCGTTTTCTGCGGAAAACGACAAAGGCTCTGCCTTTTGAAACCGAAATTTTTTGAAAAAAATTTAGCAAAACTTTTAATCAAAAAAAATCCGCAGGATTTTCACCACAACTCTTCACTCTTCACTTAAAGAAAAGCGGACAACCAAGCGTTACTCAGTTATCCGCATAAATTCCCCAAAATGAAAATTATTTATTCTCGTCTTTTTTCTCTGGTGGTGGTCCCATTTCTACTTTTGGCCATGGGTTTGGTGTGTGGTTTCCACCTCTTGCCCATCTTAGATATTCTAGAGCGTGAAGTTGACCTGTCATCTCCCAATCTTTGCCGTATATTGGATCATGGTAACCCTCAACACAAACTGTACCTTCGTAGCCGTTTTGATATAGAGTGAAGAATACTTCTCTCCAGTCTGTATCACCAAAGCCAGGTGTTCTCATGTGTACGAAGTTTCTGTGTCCTACGATACCGAATTTCTTAATTTGATCCCACTCGATAGTAGCGTCTTTACCATGAACGTGTTTGATTTTGTGTATCCACTCTTTAAGATTTGGGATAGGATCGATAAGTTGTCCCATTTGGTGAGCTGGTTCCCACTCAAGACCCATGTTCTCAGCTGGAACTTCGTTAAACATCATTTCCCATGCTTTTGGGTTAAATGCGATGTTGCAAGTAGCTTTATTCCATGTGCCGTTCATTGGGCAGTTTTCAAATAAAATTGTAACGCCTTTATCGGCAGCATATTTTGTAAGCTCTGTAAACACTTCTTTAAATCTTGGCATAGCAGCCTCAACTGACTCGCCCTCAAGTGCGCCTGCAAAAGTACAAACTTTATCTGTGCCAAATAGGTGAGCTGAATCTATAACAGTTTTAAGCTCTGCTAGGTGGCTTTCGTTTTGTAGTGGATTACAAAATAGTCCAAAAGTAGGTATAATAGCTTTATCGCCTACGATGTCATTCATTTTTTTTGCATATTCAGCTAAATCTATTCCGCCTAGCTCCATGTGGAAGTTTGGTGAAATCGCTTCAAATCCTGCCTTTACAAGATGTGGAGCCCAATCTAAACTAAATCTACCCGGCACACAAGTACCAATTTTAATTTCTTTCATAGTAACTCTCCCTTTTAATTATGTAATTATTACATAAAAATGATATCACGACAAATTATTATTGTCAATTAAAACTTAAAAAATCGTATAAACATATTATAAAATTGGCGAAATATCCTCATCATAATTTACGCCGTCAATTCCAAAACCAAAAAGCCCGTCAAAATCACTATGGAAACCGTCTAAATCTGTTAAATTTGCTATGTTGTCATCACTTATGATTTCCCATGCGTTCATAACTTCTTTTTGTACGTCCTCACGCATTTCATAGTCGTCCATTCTCACATATCCGTCTGCATCAATCTCGACCTCGTTTTTGCCGTAGCCTTTAAACAGCCTATACATTTGCTCTATGCAGTGTTCGTGCAGTCCTTTTTCTTTCATAACTTTATAAAGGATTGAAATATATAGAGGAACTACAGGTATTGCGCTACTAGCTTGTGTTACAAGCGCTTTATTTACCGCAACAAAACTTTTGCCGCTTATGTCTTTTAGGCTTTCGTTTAAATTATCCGCAGTTTCTTTAAGGTGTTTTTTAGCTTGGCCTATTGTGCCATTTAGGTATATTGGATGAGTAACTTCTGGCCCTAAGTAAGAATACGCCATAGTAACAAAGTTATCTGCCAATAAATCTTTTTCTTTTAAATCCTCAACCCAAAGTTTCCAGTCTTCGCCACCCATAACTTTTACCGTTTGCATGACTTCATCTTCGCTTGCAGGCTCAAAACTTGCATCGATAATTTTGTTTGAGTCAAGATCTATAGATTTATTATTAAACGCTGTGCCTATAGGTTTTATAACAGACTTAAAGCTCTCTCCCTCATCTGTCACTCTTTTAGGCGATGCAAGACTGTAGACTATCATATCAATTTTACCAAAATCTTTTGCGATAATCTCGGCTACTTCGTCTCTTGTTTTCTTTGAAAAAGCGTCTGCATTTAATGTTTTTGCATAAATACCTGCTTTTTGCGCCTCAATTTCAAACGCTCTATTATTGTACCAACCAGCTGTGCCTGTGCGTTTTTCTGTTGGCTCTTTTTCAAAAGATACACCCAAGGTCATTGCATCACTTCCAAATGCAAGTGAAATCCTCGAGGCAAGTCCATAGCCCGTTGAACAACCTAAAACTAAAACTTTTTTAGCGCTGTCGATTTTACCTGAAATTTTTACGTATTCAATTTGATTTTGCACATTTTTTTGACATCCGATAGGATGAGAGGTAGTACAAATAAAACCTCTTTTTTTCTGTTTAATTATCATAATATTCCCCTTTAATTATTTTCTGCTTCTTTGTCTAGTTTTCTTACTGATTTTGAAAAACATACCGCAATAAATGCCGTGGCAAAAATTACAATATTTAATATAAATGGCAAGCTGCGATCAATAGACGACAACCAACCTATAAACACGCCAAAAGGCGATGTTATGCCTATCATTAGCATATAAAGTATCGCACTAACTCTAGCTCTCTCCTTTTTGTCCACAAATCTAGCGCTAAGCGAGTCTTTTCTCGGTGCAATAAAGGCCGTACAAACTGCACTGATAATTGCGTAAATCACCAAAAACTCTGGCCTGTTTACAGGTGCTAAAATAAGAAGTAAGTTGTTTGCAATAAACAATCCATAGCCTATAGGCATAATAATTCTATACGCTTTTTTATTAAGTTTACCTTGCACTGTAAACATAAGTAAAAGCATAGAGCCTGCCGTTATCATTTGAAAAATAGCAAGCGAGCTTGTGGGAAGCATTAGCTCTTGTGTTACATAAAGTCCATAAAATAAATCTGTCGCCGATTTTGTTACATTTGTGACAAGCATTACAAAAAGTGCAAAGCGCATTTCTCTAGACTTTACCACGCTTAAGAATACATCTTTATACCCCGCTATGAGTTTCGCAACAGGAATGTCTTTTGTCTCTTGCATCCTAATTCTGCCTTGCTCTGTTTCATTGCCTTTAATAAATAAAAGCAAGAATTTAATTGTCATTGAAACAAATGAGAATAAGTATAAAATCCTTACAATTAGCACCGGATCAAAATTATCCATAAGAATAAACGAAATAGGTGCCACAAAAACGGATAAAACCGAGGCTATGTTTATCCAAGAATAGGCATAAACCAAGTCGTCGGGTTTGCTATCCTCTACTAAAAGTGCACCCCAGCTTATATTTGACACTTGCCAAACGCTGTTTAAGATTGCCGCCGCCAAAAACCACCAGAAGTTTTGAGCAAATGCCCATACAAGACAAGGTGTCGACCAAGAAATGAGGTCGGCGATAAATGTTGTGAGACGTCTGCCGAATTTATCGGTAAAAACTCCGCCAAAAAAAGAAGCGAATACCTGTACTATCATTCCAATAGAAGTTATAAGTCCAATTTGCAAATCATCTACGCCCAAGCTATTCATAAACACGGTAATAAACGGAGCATAAAGACTAAATGGAATAAACCATAAAGGCTCTGTTAATATACAAATTTTGGGGTTACCCTTAAGATTAACTATGTAATTTACCATAGGGTTCTTTTTCATTATTCTGCAACCTCGTTATTTTCTGTCTCTATATTCTCAACTAAATGCTGTGTAGGCGATGAACTAATTTTTTTTGCGACAACTACAAATCTGCCATTAGTAATTGTGTTTTCACAGGTAGAAAGAGTTATGATATCGTCTCCAAACTCTAAATCCACGCCCGTGTCGTACTCTTCAATAGCCTTATATCCTGCTACAAATTCATTAAAAGTATCTTCATCACTCAAATCAATATACGAGTAATACTTAAATCCTTTGTCAGGCATATCAACAGTTTGGAAAACTGTGACTATTTCATAAGTGGCAAACTCGTCTAGAGTATCAAATTTTATGTATTTATGCTCATCGTAAAATGACTTGTCGTAATAGTTGTCCAAGTCTCCAAACATTGCATTGCTTAGCATATCGTGTCCATAAATTAGAACATTGTCGGAATACCCCAAAATACAAGCTTCTTCGACATAAGGGGTACCGTTTTCGTCATATTCTTTTTCAAAGTTTCTCTTTAGATAGTAATCAGGCGAATTAACTGTTTGTACTATCGGGTAATTTAGTGTAGTGTCTTCTATTTGCATCCAACCTACAAAATCTGGGTTTGCATCTATTAGTTCTTGGTATTTTTCACGTGGTGTTACCAAATTTAACTCTTCTCCATCAGTTTGATCATCTACATCTTCTGTTTGCGGTACTAACTGTGCTATACTTTCATAAGTTTCGGCACTTTTTTGATTTCGTAAAATCTCGCTTATTATCATATAAGCCGAAACTATAAAAGCAATGATGAACACAACAAGTATAATATTGAAAACTAATTTCTTCTTGCTTTTTTTTTGCTTGTTTTTGGTACTATAAACAAACTCTTCCTCATTAAAACTATCTTTGCTATTTCCAACAGAATAATTTTCTCCAAAATAAAAATCATCATTATAATTATTGTCTTGTTTTGTTCTTTGCTTTTTATTTGAATAAGTTTTATCATCTTTACTATTTCTAAATCTATTTCCTGGCATTTCAATTCCCCTTATATTTATTCGCTATTATACAGAATATAATTTTAATACACTAATCATAAAAAGTCAACACAGTAAATGTTTTATTCTTACATTTCAAAATTGTAATAATTTTTTAATATTTTTGTGTTAAATTTAATTTACTTTTTATTTTAATGCACAATTAAATTATCCTAAAATTAGCACCATTTATATCTTGTGTTGACATATAAAATATGTTACAATATTACAGGTAAAATAATTACAATTTTGAAAGGATGCTCACATGAGGATTTTCAAGCGCATAATCTTTGTTTTTTTGATGACTTTATTATGTATATTTTCGTCTTTTGCCGCCACTAGTTCGGGCGATACAAAAATCAAAATACCAAATGATATTGAAACCGACTTCCTTGTTGATTATATAGAAGAAGACGGACCTATTTATTTAATTTTATTTTTAGATATTTCTTCTGATGAAAGTTTTTTCATGCTTGATGATATTGCAAATAGTGATATCGTAACTAGCTTAGATGTAGAGTTTATAGCGATAGACACCTCAGATGTCGACCCCGAAGCATATGAAATTTTTCAACAAGTTTACGAAGGTAAAAATATAACTTTTTTAAATTCTAGTACAGATTTAGCAGAAGAATTTGCAGCAAAGGCATATATCGGATCTGATAAACTTTCATATCCATTTACTACAATAATTGATTCACAGTTTTTAATTAGGTATGCTTTAAGTGGATACAGAACTCCAGACTCAATCTCAGATTACATACAAACAATTAGAACCGATGTTCAAACAAAAAAGGCACTGTGGACAAGCTCTACTTCAGACCTCGGTGTAACTTTAAGGTTTAAACCATCTCCCGATGTTTCAGGCATATCCATTTTAAAATCCGATGCAGCAGACGGACAGTACACTAAAATTTATAATTCCTCTGACATTAGTGCAACAGCTTTTACAGATACAGATGTAAGTGCAGGACAAACTTGGTATTACAAATTAGAATATAAAAAAACTAACACAGACGGCAGTTCAGTTTATAGTGAGTCGGACTATTTAAAAGTAAAAGTAGATTTATCTGTACCACAAAATGCATATTTAACGCAATCATCAGGAAATAAAGTTTTGATAGAATGGGATTATACAGAAACTGCTAGCTCATACTTTATTTATCGCAGCAAAAGTTTAACGGGTAATTTTGAACTTATTGCAGAAGTCGATGGAAGCACCTATACTTTCACCGACACCATAGACCCAAATCAGCAGTGTTTTTACAAAATAAAAAGCTTTGACGGTCGTAATTTTAGTGATGCAGTATTTGTCAGAGAAATTCAAAGTCATTCACATATTACTCAAATGTCAATAGCTTAAACTTTTATAAAAACTTAAAATTAGAAAACTTTTTCTTTCAAAAAGTTTTCTAATTTTTTTACCTAAATAAAATACTTAAAAAGAGGAATAAAATTATGGTTAAAACAAAAATCTCATTTGATATTGCAAAGGATATTTTCAAAAATTATAACTTTGCTAGCCTTGTGTCTATTGAAGAGGCAGAAAACGGTTCTGTTCAAAGTAATTATATTTGCACATTCAAAGATAAAAAAGCGGTTCTTCGCATTTATGAAAACAGAGATTTACCTTCAATTTCGTATGAAGTTGACATACTAAAAAAAATTTATAACAACGGATTTTTTTGCCCTATGCCCTATGCTCAAAAAAATGGTGAATTTATCGGATCTATACTTTCTAAAAATTATGTAGTGTATAAATTTTTAGAGGGTGAACACTTGGAAAACCCAAGCAGCAAGCAATATGAAGAACTCGTGCAGGCAGTGGCAAAATTCAATTTATCTTCAAAGGGTGTTAGAAGTAACTTTGAAAAATATAGAATTAACTATTCACCTGATTTTTGCATATCCCACGCAACTAAAATCGCAAAAGAAATAAATACCGAAAACGCCTACAAAAAACTTGAATGGTACTTAAGTGAACTTAACAAGTTGCAGTTTCCTGAAAATCTATCTAAATCAGTATGCCACGGCGACTTTCATTTTAGCAACATTCTTTATAAAGATGGAAAGTTTAACGCACTTATAGATTTTGATGACGCAAACTATACTTATACAATATTCGACTTAGTGTGCCTAATGGATCCATTTGGAAAAAACGGCTTTGAGTGGCACAATTGGATGAATTTTTCTAAAGATAGCGATGTCTTTGACTTTGAAAAGTCGAGAAATGTATTAAAAACTTACTGTGAGATTAACCCTATATCAAGTCTTGAACTGAGTCATATATATGATGTTTTATCTCTTACCGTATTAATAGATTGCCTTTGGTATTTTGAGCGTGGTGACTCGGAAGACTTTTTTGAAAAGAGAAAGATAGAATATTTGCAAAAATTAGGCAGAAAACGATTTCTAGAAAATATCACCTCTATTTAAAATTGAACTTGCCACTAATATAAATATATGATATAATAACTCTAATTGATTGAAAACAACTTAAATTACAGGAGAATTTTATGAAATATACAAAAAAACTTACGGCATATTTATGCTCGGCTTTGTTAATTTTCGGAGTTTCTTTTTCGGCATTTGCCTCTGTTACTCCACATATAGGTGACGAACCTACACAAAATAGCACACAGGATTCAGATTCAAACTATGAAGAGGATGAGAGCTCTGAATCTGAGTACGATGAAGAAGAATCAACTTCTGACGAGTCAAATTCTGAGGATACATTGGAAGAGGATTCATTATATGAAGCTGCAAATACAGATACACAAGAATCTGATGACGAGAACTTAACCGACGAAGCACCAGCAGATTATGAGGATGAAATCGTTTCTTCAAATGAAATCGTCGAAACTGTTGCCGCAACAAATGAAACAAGCGGAGTTAACTCGACCATAGGAATTTTTGGTTATGCTTGTATCGCTGCCGGAACTATAGGTATTCTATCGGTTATTATATGGTGTGTTACAGGAAGAAAAAAGTCACGAAGCCCCGAGGACGTCGCGTACGAAGAAGTAAGTAGAGCCGAGGCTAGAAACAGGGCTGAAATTTCAAAAAATTACAATGACAATTATAATTACAACCCAAAATCAGCACCAAAGAAAACTCAAGAGGACTTCCCTGCTCAACCTGTGCAAAGACAAACGTCAAGACCACAACAAGCAAGACCACAGCAGTCAAGACCGCAACAAGCAAGGCCACAGCAACCAAGACCGCAACAACCAAGACCGCAACAACCAAGGCCGCAACAACCAAGGCCACAACAACCAAGGCCACAAGCACAAAAACCTAGGTCTTCTAAATATGATACAGACGAGATACTAAGAGAAGTGTTAAGAGATAAAATGAAATAAAAAAATAGCTGTCACAAATTCGTGACAGCTATTTTTTATTATCATTCTTCACCAATAATCTCGTACATGTCTCCGGCTTCGGTTTTCCTTGCATACTCATTAATAGCTACAACTCTTGCTTTAATAGTTCTAACGCCAAGTTGAAGTTCTAGTATATCGTTTTCTTTTACAATGTACGAAGCTTTCGCAACGGTTCCATTTACTATGACTTTTCCTGCATCGCAGGCATCATTTGCAACGGTTCTGCGCTTGATTATTCGAGATACTTTTAAATACTTATCAAGTCTCATGCTATTCTCCTAAAAGTTAAAACAGGCTCATTTAGAGCCTGTAAAAGTAATCAATTATTTATTAACCGCATCTTTAAAGCCTTTACCTGCTTTAAATGCTGGTGATTTTGATGCTGGAATTTCGATAGTTTTGTTAGTTCTTGGGTCACGACCTGTACGAGCGCTTCTCTCTCTAACTTCAAAAGTACCAAAGCCAACAAGTTGAACTTTCTCGCCTGCAGAAAGGTTCTCAATGATTGTATCGATAACCGCTACAACTGCACCGTCTGCATCTCTTTTTGATAGTCCTGTTTTTTCTGCAACTGCAGAAATTAATTCTGTTTTGTTCATTTTTTATTCCTCCAATATTTTTTAATAATTTATATATCATCGGTAAAATTAAGTACACCGTGAGATAACTAATCTTTTGTTTTTTCAATAAATTCGTCGGTATAATCTCCTAGCAGTTTCTCAGCGTCATAGCCTTTACTTAAAGAGATTAAAATTAAATCTGACATAAGCTTACCTATAGTATTTTCATCTATCAAATCAGGTTCAATATCAAAATTTAAGCACAAGTCTTTAATATCAGTATTTGAAAAAATCTTAGATTTTTTCAAAACCTTTTGATGTCTCATAAGCGAAGGTAAAGCTTTTGATACGCTTAAAAGCACTTCCTTATTTGACTTTTGCCCCTTTGTATCTTTTTTTATCTTATCCCAATTTTTCAAAATATCATCGGTTGAATTTACAACTGTATCGGAAAACACATGTGGATGCCTTATCACAAGTTTTTTTGCAACATCGTTTACCACATCGTCAAAATTAAATTTACCATCTTCTTTTGACATTGCGCTGTGAAACACCACTTGCAGTAGCACATCTCCTAGCTCTTCTTTTAACAGTTCGTCGTCTTCCTCGTCTATAGCTTCTACAAGCTCATAACACTCTTCTATTAGATTTTGCCTAACGCTTTTATGAGTTTGCTCTCTGTCCCATTTACAACCTGTAGGAGATCTGAGTTCATCCATAATTGTTAGCAAATCAGTAATATCATATCTGTTTTTTTTCGACAAATTTTTTCTTACTTCCATATTTTAACCTATCCAGCCTCTTTTTTCAAGTAAATTTAAAATTTTTTCACTTTTTGGCAACATTGACACATCGTACTTTGTTATTGTTTTTGATATAAGCAGAGCCATTATATATACAACAACTGCGACAAATACACCAACTATACATGCTATACTCATTGAAAGCCCAATATATTGTGTGGCAAAAGACGCGCCCCATGCCGAAATCGCACAAATAATCGCGCAAACTAAGGGTTTAATAAAAGTGGATTTAACCCCAATTTTTACTCCCGACAGCTTCATTAGCATGAAAATTTGGCAAATTGACGAAAACGCATATGCAACAAGTGTTCCAATGCCCGCACCCAAAACATTAATTTCAGGTATACCACATAGAAAGTAGTTTATAACTATCTTTAAAACCATTGCAGCTGTTAAAAATTTAACAGGCAAATCCACCCTACCTATGGCTTGCAACATGCTCGAAACAGGTGTTCCAAGCGCAGAAAACACTGCCGCAACTCCTAAAACCATTAGCACTCTTCCGATAATCACAGAGCCTCCGCCACTTCCGTATAAGAGTGTCGCAATAGGCTGCGCGAGAGCGGTAATTCCAAGACCTGCCGGAATACAAATAAGGCAAGTAATGCGCATTATAGCTTCCATGTTCTTTTTAATTTCAGTTTTGTCTTGCTTTGTCCAAGCCGTTGTAAGGCTTGGCAGGGCACTAATCCCTAAAGCTTGGGTAATTGTTGGCACTAACATATAAATAGTAAGTGCGTTTGTATAGCAGCCAAACAAATAGTTTGGAATACTAGATAAATCGCTTAAATTTTCCTCGGGTATAAGTCCATTATATATACCTAAAAGCGTATCTGAAGAGTCCCTTGTGATATCTCCAATCCTTCCTAAAAGAAAGGTTGTGTCTATCATACCTGCGATACTCAGCGTTAGAGAACCTATTCCGATTGGAATAGCAATAAGCATAAGTTTTTTTGCTATAGAGCGTCCTGAATGTGGCTTTGGAGAACTCCTGTACATTTCAGGAGTAATACTGTCCCCTCTTCTTTTATGGTAAATAAATAAATATAAAAAGCTAATTAATGAACCAATTGAAACTCCTAAAATCGCAGCCGACGCCGCATATGAATAAGTTGAAAGCACCGCAGCACTTTCTTCCATTGCAAAACCGAATATTGTGCCACTTGCACTGTATTCAGCATTTAAAAAATAAACAGTTGCAATAGCTCCGCTCAAGCCAAAAATCAGCTTTGACAGTGCCTCAAGCACCTCAGACGTCGCTGTCGGATACATGTTTCTAAGACCACCATAATACCCTCTATATACCGAGGAAAGGCAACAAAAGAGTATTGACGGTGCGAGAACCATAATTGGAAGTGTCGCTCCAGGGTTATCAATGATTTGAGTATAAAGACCTGCACCAAAGAGCATTACAAGCATTCCTAAAAGTCCTGTAATAGAAAAAAGTGGCAGGGCAACACGCTTTATTTGCCTTACATCGTTGTATCGTCCAAGGGAGTGGTTTTGCGCAACCATTTTTGTAATGGCTGTTGGAAATCCAGCTGTGGACAAGCTAAAAATAACGCTGTAAAACGTATATGCCGTATTGAAATAACCCATACCATTCTCAGAAATTACATTTGCAAGAGGGATTTTAAACACAGCGCCTACAATCTTCGTAAGAGCCATACCAATAGTAAGTATTATGGCACCTTGCAAAAATGTTTGACCGGCAACAGTTTTATTGTATACTTTGTTTTTCGGCATAAAAATAATCAATCCTAACTTAGTTGTTGCATATTTATTGACAGTACACGGGCGACTGTTTTATAGTCGCCCGCATATAATTTATTAGTCGTTTTTAAGTGCTCCACCACAAGCTGAGCAGTATGAAGCTTCGCTACTGCATTGTTTTCTACATACAGGGCAACTAACTTTATTTTGAAGTGACGCCATTTGATTTGTTAGTTCTTCAAGCTGAGTGTACTGCTCGTCAATTTCTACAATTCTTGCATCAATTTCTGTTTCGTCGATTTCGCCCTCTTTTTTGTTTTCGTATACATATTCACCAAGTTGTCTGAATTTTTTTGATATTTCTCCGTTTACTTCAGAAATATTTATTCTAAGTTTCGAAACATCAACTATTTGGCCTGCTTTCTTGCCTACAACACCGGCAGCAGATTTTACATTTACTACTACATCGTCAAGTATTCCCATGATTATTTCTCCTTTAATTTTAATTTAAGTTTTATATAATTATATACTATTATTACTCAAAAAGTAAATACTAACATCGACTAAATTATGAATTTTTTAAAAATTATGTTCACAAATTGCTTCCAATAAACTCTCTAAGCATAGAATTTGTCGGAACATGACTGATATCAATTGGCTCAAATCTCATTAACTTAGACTCTAGTTGCCTTGCTTTTTTATAATATGGACTGTCCTGTGCAATTGCTCTAAGTGTTTTTATAGCTAAAGTCCTCATCACACAGCCCTCGTAAATGTGAATTGAATTTACTGTATAATCTGCCGACAGCCTATATGGCCTAATATATTTATTTTCCCCGTCCATAACATTATTCCACATTTCAAGTGTTTTTTCAGGTGTTGTGTTTCTAAACTGCATATCTCTTACAATTCTTCGGACAAGTCTTAAATCCATAGGGCCTATTACGTCCCCATTTGCATCTTTAATCGGCTGTTTTACACTTACATATAACTTTATTACGCAACTGTTTAAAATCTTGCTTGTAAAAACAGGGTTTAAAGCGTGAATTCCCTCCATAATGATTATATCGTCTTCGTCTAAATCTATTTCAGTCAATTCTTGTGTCCTTCTGCCTAAGGTAAAGTCATAAGTTGGAATTAACAGTTTTTTTCCACTTACTATATCATTAAGACAAGCTTGTATACCGTTTATGTCGACCGCGTCTAGCGTTTCAAAGTCTCTTGTTCCATCATGACGCAGTGGCGCCTCTTCCCTTGCAAAATAGTAATTGTCCATAGAAATAATATGTGCGTTTTTTCCAAATTCGCATAAATGCTCCTTTAAAAGATGCGCTGTCGTAGTTTTCCCACTACTGCTAGGTCCTGCTAGCATACATATTTTTACCTTTTCTTGTCTACTTACTATATTTCTTGCAATATTTTGCAAATGCTCTTCATACGAAGCTTCAACCTCATTAATCATGTTTTGCGGATTTATAAGTGCCGCATCGTTTATTTGCTCTAAATGATTTATATATTTAATGTACCCGCTTGCGAAATTGCTCATAGTGATAAATCACCTCTTTTTTTCTGTTCAAAATTTCATCAAATCTGTCTATATACTCATATGAATATTTAAAATTAAATATTCGCTCAAGCCTGTTAGAATATGGATCTTTTATTTTTGATACCGCCCCTGCTCCACAGGCTATTACAGTTTGACTTTCGTCCATGGTATAAATATTGTAAGCACACTGAGTATTTGCTTTTGCAAAGCCAGTATTTTCCATATTTGCAGCACTTCTACTTTGCTTATATAAATAATACGGCAAATATCCGTTTTTCATCAGTGTTTCCACGCTATAATCCACCATTTTTGTAATTTCTTCTATTCTGCTGTGATATTCAAGCCTTTTTTCGTCTTTGAATATATCGGCAGAGCGCTTAAGCGCCAATGAATGTACCGTTATGTTATCTGGGTTTAGCTCTATTATTTCGTCGATACTTTCTTTGAATGTTTCAAAACTGTCTCCCTCAAGTCCTGCGATTAAATCCATATTAATTTGCTTTATGCCTGTTTCCCTTGCAAGTTTATACATTTCGCTTACAAGCTTTGCACTGTGGTGTCTTCCTATCGTTTCAAGCACTCTATCATTCATACTTTGCGGATTAATGCTAATTCTAAGCACGTCTTCGCTTTCTAGCACTTCAAGTTTTTCTTTTGTAATAGTGTCAGGTCTGCCTGCTTCTACTGTAAATTCAAAACAATTTGACATATTAAAATTATTTTTAATAAAATCAATAAGCAGTTTAAGCTCGTCTGCTTCAAGCGTTGTAGGCGTTCCGCCTCCTATATATACTGTTAAAAGTCTTAGTCCAAGCTCCTTAGCTATTTTCGCCGTCTCTTCTAGCTCTTTTAATAAAAGTTTCAAGTACGGTGGAATTAGCTTTTTAGTCTTTTCAATGCTCTGAGAGACAAATGAACAGTAATTACAGCGACTGGGGCAAAAAGGAATTGACACATAAAGGCTAAAGTCGTTTTCTCCATTTTTATCTAGTGCTTCTTGTTGGGTGTTAATAATAATGTTTGAAAGCTCCAATTTTTCTTCGCTCACAAAATATTCTTCCCTAAAAATCCGCTCTGCCTCAGCTTTACCAAGGCTTTGTATTGTTTGGTAAAAAAACTTTACAGGATGTATACCCGTGAGCATTCCCCACTTTGGTGTATTTTCCGTGGCTTTACTGAAAGCCTTAAAAAGACATTTGCATATATTGTGCTCTAAAACTTTTTCATCACTGGTATTTTGAATAATCAGGCTTTCTGTGATTTCTTTTTTAAAAGACTTAAAATACACTTTACACTCAAGACTTTCACCTAAGTCTTCGATTTCTGCCTTTACATTGATGTCGTCGTCTACAAATTCATCCAAATTTTCCACCTGTTTTAGGCTTGCATAAGGAAAAAACATTCTGCAAAGATTTCCTGCCTCATAGTGAAAAAAGTGATGACTGATGTAAATTATCATTAAATTAAAACTCCTTAACGCAAATAGGCGTTTGACGCCTTTTCTTTAGACAAAGTACTGTTAGGCCCGTGTCCGCAGTATAAAATATAGTCTTTTTGTATATTTTTAAGCTTTTCTAAACTCTGTCTTTGAGCACTAGTATCGCCTGTCGGCAAATCTGTCCTGCCTACGGTACCTGCCATTATTGTGTCACCTGTAAACATATGATCTTCAACGATATAACAACAACTCCCGACTGTGTGCCCCGGAGTGTGTAGTGCTTGAATTTTAAACTTAGCAAACTCAATTTCTTCTAAATCGTTTAATACTATGTCTGCACTAAAACTTAGTCTTTGTCCAAAAAGCGATGACAAATTTAAGTTTTCATCAGAAAGCGCCTTTTCGTCATACTTTCCTATGACAATTTTCGCACCTGTCTTGTCGGCAAGCTTTTTCGCATAGAAAATATGGTCAATATGTGCATGGGTGAGTAGAATATATTTTATATTAAAATCTTCAAGTTCTTTGGGCAAAGTTTCAAATCCAGGGTCTACAATTGCTGAAACATTTTCGCCTGTTTCTGTAATAACAAAGCTGTTTTCTTCAAATATTCCATAACCTAAAAGTGATGTCACCTTAATTTTATCCATTTTTTAACTTCTTTCTATAGATATTACGCCGTCTATCTTATAAAGTTTATCTATAACCATTTTTAGATGGTCAAGTCCGTTTATTGTAATAGTTGTCGATATCAGCGCCTGTGTAGTATTTTTAAGATTTCTCGAGTTTAACATGTGAATAAACAGTCTCATCGCAGAAAGTTGCATGGTTACGTCGGCCAAAAGTCCACGCCTGTCGCTTGCTGTTATATGGAGCGTTGCCTTAAATTCCTCTTTTACCTGTCCTGCCCATTTCGCGCCTACCCATCTTTCTGGCTCTGGTGCATCATTTGTATTATTTGGCACATTTGTACAAGTTTTTTTATGGATAGACACGCCATAACCTCTTGTGATAAAGCCAATAATATCATCACCTGGCAAAGGATTGCAACAACGTGAGAATTTGATTAGACAGTTATCCATACCGTCAACAAGCACACCGCCCACTGCTTTTTTAGTGGTTTCTTCTGTGATAACCACCTTAGCAGGAACGGCATTTTTCACCATTTTTTGGTATTCATCTTTAATTCTTGGAAGTATTTTCCAAAGGTGAATACCTCCGTATCCAATAGCTGCAAAAAAGTCGTCTGCCGTTTGACAGCTATGTCTTCTACCAATTGAATCTATCATAAAATGCATAAGCTCATCGGACATGACTATGCTGTTTCTCCTAAACTCTTTTTCAAGTTCAGCCTTGCCCTCTTCAATGTTCTCTGCTCTTTTTTCTTTTTTAAACCAAGTACGTATTTTATTTCTCGCCTCACCAGTTCTTACCATAGTAAGCCAGTCTCTGTTAGGCCCTTTTCCTACTTCCTTAGTCGTAATAATTTCAATAATTTCGCCTGTTTTAATTTTATAGTCAAGTGGAACTATCCTTTTGTTTACTTTTGCGCCTATCATACGGTTTCCAACCGCACTGTGTATTGCATATGCAAAGTCTATAATATTTGCACCAAGAGGCAAGGAAATTACGTCTCCTTTCGGTGTAAACACAAACACTTCCTCGGGAACTAAATCGGTCTTAATGGATTGTACTAAATCTGTAATATCCTCGCTGTCCTCTTGGTTTTGTAGCATTTGGTCTATCCAGCTAAGGTGCATTTTTAACTCTTTATCAATTTGTGCAGCACTGGCTTTATCGGTAATACCAAGTTTATACTGCCAGTGCGCGGCAATTCCAAGCTCCGCCGTTTGGTGCATCTCCCATGTTCTTATTTGCACCTCAAACGGAATACCACTTCTACCTAAAACCGTAGTATGAAGACTTTGGTACATATTTGGTTTTGGAGTTGAAATATAGTCTTTAAACCTGCTTGGAATAGGTTTAAACATATCATGTATTATTCCTAAAACATTGTAGCAGTCGGTTACGGTGTCGACAATAATTCTAAGTGCAAACACGTCAAAAATCTCGTCAAAATGTTTGCCTTGAATAAACATTTTACGGTAAACGCCGTTTATACTCTTAACCCTGCCCTCAATATAAACATCAGGAATTATCGGCTTTACCCTGTTTATAATTTCTTCTTTAGTCTCTGTAATAAACTGATTTCTTGATTTGCCTTTTTTCTCTAAATCATTAATTATTTCAGCATAGGCAATGGGGTCAAGATATTTTAGAGAAACATCTTCCATGTACTCTTTAACAGTTCTCATACCAAGCCTGTGGGCAATAGGCGCATAGACTTCTAAACACTCGAGGGCTTTGTCCCTTTGCTTTTGAGGCGACATGTACTCCAAAGTGCTCAAGTTATGCATTCTATCTGCAAATTTAATTATAATTACCCTAATATCCTTTGCCATTGCCATAAGCATTTTACGAATATTTTCAGCCTGTTCCTCTTCTCTTGACGAGAAAGGGATTTTACCAATTTTTGTAAGTCCATCTATAAGCATTGCAATAGGCTCACCAAACTGTGACGCTATTTTTTCAAGGGGAATATCTGTGTCTTCCACTACATCATGCAAAAGTCCTGCAATTATAGACTCTGAGTCCATACCCATTTCGACAAGCAAGTATGATACCGCAATTGGATGCACGATATAAGGTTCTCCGGAACTCCTTTTTTGAGTTCCATGGGCTTTTTCTGAAAGCACATACGCCTCTCTTATTTTTTCAACATTATAATTTCTACCGCTATTAACTATAAGTTCTTCAAGTTCTTCATATGTCCTTGTTTTTATATTCATTCTACATTCCCCTCCTATTTACTATTACAAATTATCAAATAGCTTTGACGCAAAGATGTCTACTTTTTCGGTAACATTTTGCAGTACTATATCAACCACCTCGTCAGAAATATACTTTATTTTAATCAGCTTACGCTCACTCATTACATCAAGCATAAACAAAAGTTTACCAAAATTTATACCGTCCAAACCAGCACAAAGTTCTGAAATTGATTTAAAATCTTTCGAGTTTTGTTTTAGTTTTCTATAAAGCTGGGCGAAATCTTCTCTTTTGGGTAATATTAGCTCTTTTTCTTTGTCTCTTAACTTTTCGCTTCTTAAAATATTTTCATAAACCGAATAACTATGGATACTTTCCATGTTGTCAAGTTTTGAAATTTTCATCTCTTTTATTTGTATGCTAAGATTCTTAGCACCTCTAAACTCGTTTATATCTACAGTTACTGCTAAGTCAAGCACAGAATTTACAAGATACGGAAAATCGCTTTCTGTGCAAGAAAACTTCAAGCACTCGGTAATTATCCCATTTCTCTCAAATTGCAGTTTCAAATGCTTACCACCGCTAAGAGGTATTATTTTTATAAGCTTCATCGAATAAAGACCAAATAATGGTGTCGGGTTTTGTGTACCAAATGGCTCTAGCATTTGTAAATTTTCCACAAGCTCTACATTAAGTGCTTCGGGCATTAATTTACAGTCGAGCATTACTTTTGCCCTTGGCATTTCCTCAAAAGTATTTTTAGCATATTCATTTATTTTATGTCTTAACACCTCTATGTTTTCAGGCTTTAGGCTAAGTCCTGCCGCCATTGGGTGTCCACCAAATTTTTCTAGCACATCTTTGCTGTCGTTTAGGGCATCAAATAGCGAAAATCCCTCAACACTTCGTCCACTGCCCCTTGCCTCGTTTTCATCAATACTTAAAACGATTGATGGCTTGCCATATTTTGATGTAATTCTAGACGAAACTATGCCCAAAACGCCGTGATGCCAGTTTTTACCGCCTACTACGATAACTCTAGAGTTTTCCATCTCTTTATCACCGTCTAGCAGCTCAACAAGCTCCTCTAGTATTTTACTTTCAACTGTTTTTCTTCTCTCGTTTTCACCGCAGATTAATTCACAAAGCATATTCGCGTCTTCTTCGTCTTCGCTTATAAGGATTTGTAGTGCCTTCTCGGCATTTCCCATTCTTCCTGCCGCATTAATCCTTGGCACTATACCAAACGCCACAGAAGTAGCCGATATTTTTTTCATGCCTGAGGCTTCAACTAATTTTTGTATGCCAATTCGATGAGATTTCCAAATGGACATAAGGCCACATCTTACAAGTGTTCTATTTTCTCCCACAAGTGGTACAACGTCTCCTATGGTTCCAATAGTTGCAATCTCGCAGTAATGCTCAAAGAGTTCTTCGCTCATTCCAGACTGCCATTCTAATGCCATTACAAGTTTTAGTGCAACGCCTGCACCTGCATAGCCTTTAAATTTTGACGGACAATCTTCTCTATGAGGGTCAACCACCGCCACTGCATCGGGTAAAACTCCGTTTTGCACTCTGTGGTGATCGGTGATTACTACGTCTACGCCGAGCTCATTTGCCCTTTTTACTTCATTTATAGATGCAATTCCATTGTCGACAGTAATAATAAGCTTTACGCCCTCTTTATGCAGTTGCTCGACCGCCGGTATATTCATTCCATACCCTTCGCCGTCACGCTCTGGTATATAATACATAACATCTGCACCGACAGACACTAAATGAGAGTACACTATTGCTGTTGCAGTGACGCCGTCGGCATCATAGTCGCCATACACAGCTATTTTCTCAAAATCATCTATGGCATGATTTATTCGCTCTACTGCCTTGTACATGTCCACAAATTCAAAAGGGTCCGACTCCCATATACTTGAATTCATCATTTGAACTACATTTTCTTCATAACCTCGTACTTGCAGTAACATGGCTACTATGTCAGGCAAATCATATTCTTCTATAATACTTATAACTTTTTGTTTGTTAAGAGATAAGACTTCCCATTCTTTTATATTCATTACGCACCACTCTTTTTATTCTTATTAAGTTATAATAACATTTTTGGTGATGATTTTCAATAAAAAAACTATATTTTTTTATAATTGAGAATTGAAAATTGAAAATGAAAAATTGTGGTGAAAATCCTTCAGATTTTAAATAAAGGGAGCGACGCCCTCGTCGCTCCCCATATCTTTTAATTATATCAAATCATATTTAACAAAACTTGTCACACAGTCTGTCGTAAACTCATTTGTGACATCACCTTTTCCTAGATAGTAATTTGACGAAAGCGCAAACTGTCCGTCGTTTACAAATATTTCGACCATACTTTTGTCAACTATTATGTCGAGTGTAAGTTTTTCAAGTTTTTCGCCAAACTCTATATATCTCTCGTTATTCACACCATCTTCTGACGGGTGCTTATCGAGTTTAAACAGACTTTTGCTTCTGTTTATAATAAGCCTATTATTGTCAAATTTCACTTCAAAATATCCGCTGTTTGTCTTTAAAAGTTTAAAGTTTACTTCATTTCCTTTTTCAACGTCAAACTCTGCTTTTATTCTGAAAATATTTTGACATCCCTCTTTTATATCTTTATAGCTATTTTTATGGTAATTGTCTAGTGTTTTAATCGGTGTTTGAATTAGTTTATTATTAACAAGCTCCAGTTTTCTTGGCAAGGTCATGCTTCCAGCAAAGCCATGAGACAGCTCGTCTGTTACAAAATTTCTCTCCCACATCTGAGCCCAAGCTATTAAAACACGCTCTCCCTTTTCATTTTCCATGGTTTGAGGTGCATAAAAATCGAAACCTATGTCAATTTCATCATAGTAATCTATGCTAAACTTGCCAGTTTCAAAGTCCATGTCACCAACAAAATAAAGTGAAGAGTCAAAGTTTTTATACCTATATCCTTTAGGAGGCACGCTCATAGGCGAGGTCAAAATCAAATATTTATCACCTATTTTAAATATGTCAGGACACTCAAACATAATTCCTAAAGCGCCGTCTTCTTCCCCTCTTAAGGTCTCTCCTACATATGTCCAGTCTATAAGATTTTCTGACTTGTAAAGCAACATTGTTCCGATATTTTTATCCGGAATTTTCGCCCCTAAAAGACAGTAAAAACACTCACCCTCTTTAAAAACCTTCGGGTCTCTAAAATCCTGCGTCGTAACAAAATCAGGCAAAAGTTTTCCGTCAATTACAGGATTGTTTTCATATTTTTCATAATGCTCTCCGTCCCCAAAAGCAAGGCACTGCACTTGATTCATACCCTTTTCGTTGTTTCCACCACAAGCTGTGTACATAAGGACATGTTTTCCCTCGTGCTCTATTGCGGTGCCAGAAAAACAACCTAAATCCATTTCGTAGTCCTTGGCTGGTGTAAGCGCTATGGATTTATGCTCCCAAGTCACAAAATCATCGCTAACCGCGTGAGACCAGTGCATGGGCCCCCATTTCGTGTCGTGCGGATAATGCTGTGCGAACAGGTGGTATTTTCCATTATACATAGAAAAACCGTTTGGATCATTTATCCAGCCTTTTTCTGCTGTGTAATGCAGTTTTGGCCTGTAAAAATCATTTACTTTCATTTTCTCTTTCCACCTTTTTTGCAATAATTATAAATCTATGTGCCTTAAATTTTAAATTTGAAAATGCTTTTAATTTTTCTTGCTCATCTTTTTCAAGTTCTTTAAAAGACAACTCTGGGTAGCACTGATTTTGATATAAAACCCTAAACCCATTTTCAATAAACTCTTCCCTGACATTTTCAAGATTATACATACTGTCGCTAGGACTGAAAAAATCACTTCCACCTATTTGTTCTGTGATAAAGTAGCCGTTTTTCATAAGGCATCTATGCACTTCATTTAAGTCAAACTCGCTTTCACGGTTTATGATAAGTTTAAAACTTTTATCTTCATATGGTAGTGTTTTACTATCACAAGTTTTTACAAGCCCTCTTTCAAATAGGGCATTTATCGCAAAATCTTTTTTATTATTACTCATATTGAGCACGGCAACTTCGGGTTTTACAAAATCTTTGACCTTTTCTTCATAACTCCAAGTGAGTTTATTATCTATATCTTTTATCATGTGTTCTTGTCTACTTGATGAAAAGTCTTTAAATTACCTTCAATCTTATTCCTTTTACAGTATTCAGCCTCTAAATCGTCTACATTTATTCCTTCGTTTGCCATTAGCACGGTCATATGAAAAATAAGGTCACTCATTTCAGCCACAAGCTCTTCTTTGTCTTTGTTTTTTGCAGCAATAATCATCTCGCTACACTCTTCACCACATTTTTTAAGAATTTTATCTATACCCTTTTCAAACAGGTAACAAGTGTAAGAGCCTTCTTTAGGCTCTTGCTTTCTCTTATTTATGGTTTCAAATTCTGCTCTTAATATATCAATCATTATTTTTCATCTCCACTTCGTTAAAAAAACAGCTATAGGCGCCTGTGTGGCAGGCATTGCCCTTTTGCTCTACTTTTACAAGTAAAGTGTCGTTGTCGCAGTCGGCGTGAACACTCACAACCTTTTGCATATTCCCAGAAGTTGCACCCTTGTTCCAAAGAGCCTTGCGGCTTCTGCTGTAAAACCAAGTATATCCACTTTCTAAAGTCATACCAAGGGATTCCTTGTTCATATAGGCAAGCATAACAACCTCTGATGTCTTTACATCTTGCACAATAGTTGGAATAAGTGGTGCTTTTTCAAAATAAACATCAAGGCTTATGTCGTTTGTAAATTCATCTACTCTTGAAATTTGGTTTCCCGCTACGACCGCAGAGCGCAAGTCTAAAGTTTTTGCGTAAATAGCTTTACCAGCAATTGCACCATATAAATTTAATGAATTAAGCCCTAGAATGTCTTTAAGGTTTGCCACTCCTCCACTTGCAATGATATCACAAGACACTGCCCTGTTAATTTTATCAAGCATAGTAAGATTAGGACCACTTAGGGTTCCATCTTTTGAAATATCTGTAAATATAATACATTTCACGCCCAAGTCTTCCATTTGTTTTGCAAACTCTATATAATCCACTTCACTTGTAGATGTCCAGCCCTCGGCTGCGACTTTACCATCTTTTGCGTCTATTCCCACCGCAATTTTATCGCCGTATTTTCTCACTGCCTCTTTTACAAACTCAGGGTTATGAAGTGCTGCAGAACCTAAAATAACACGCTGAATTCCTCTACTCAGATAAAATTCCACCGTCTCCATATTCCTTATTCCGCCGCCGATTTCTATGTTAAGTTTTGTATTATCACGCACTTTTAAAATCAATTCGTGGTTTACAGGTTTTTTCTCGAGTGCTCCGTCAAGATCTACCATGTGCATCCATGTGGCACCTGCCGCCTCAAACTCTTTTGCTGTTTCTACAGCGTCTTGCGCCACTACCGATGCAGTTGAATAATCGCCTTGAAAAAGCCTTACGCATTTATTATCTTTAATATCTATTGCAGGTAAAATTATCATATTCTATCTCCTAAAATTTATTATAAACTTCCCTTTGTAGAAAGCACTGTTCCATCAGAGTTTAGTGCAACCGCTTTTTTTAGCGCATGTGCAAACGCCTTGAACATAACTTCTATCATGTGGTGAGAGTTTGTGCCGTATTTACAGTCTATGTGCAGGGTAAGTCCAGCATTAAAAGCCACCGCCCTAAAAAACTCTTCTGTCATGCAAGTATCAAAGTCACCGACTCTTTCTTGCGGAAACTGTCCGTTAAATACTAAAAACGGCCTTGAGCTTACATCAATAGCACAAAACGCCAATGCCTCATCCATAGGAATGTTAACATCTCCAAAGCGATTTATACCGCTCTTTGTTCCTAATGCCTGATTTAAAGCTAGTCCAAGCGCAATACCTGTATCTTCGACTGTGTGATGACAATCGACTATTAAGTCACCCTCAGTTTTTGCAATAAGCCCAAATCCGCCATGATGGGCAAATGAATTTAGCATGTGGTCAAAAAAACCCACACCTGTCGATATATCAATGGGTCCGCCGTCAAGATATATTTCAAGCTCTATTTTTGTTTCGTTTGTCTGTCTATTGACTATTCCTATGCGTTCCATAATCAATTCTCCTTAATATATTCTTCTATCACCCTTAAAAGTTCGGTGTTTTCCTCGTCACTGCCTGCATTAATCCTTAAAAACTCGCCGAAGTTTCTAACCGAAATTCCTTTGTCGCATAAATACTGCCACATCTCTTTTGCCTTATCGGTTTTAAGCACTACAAAATTTGTGTTTGTAGTCAGCAATTCCACTGTATTTCCTGCTATTTCTTTTAATGCACTATAAAGCTTTTTAGTTTGTTCTAAAATCTTCTCCGTCGCATCTTCAAGCAAGTCTTTTCTCTCAAGCAGAGTGTTTGCTATAAACTGCGAAACAGAATTTAAATTATATGGCGACTTGACTGCCTTAATTGCATTTACTATGTTTTCATGAGACACGGCAAAACCTACCCTAAGTCCCGCAAGCCCAAATGCCTTTGAACAAGTTTTAAGTATTACTAAATTTTGATAGTTTAACAGCTCGTCCATTAAAGACTCAGTCCAAAACTCCATGTACGCTTCATCTAGTACTACAAGCGTATCCTCTAATGAGTTTATAATACGCCTTACATCATCTTTTTTAAGGCCTAGAGATGTAGGGTTGCACGGATTGCTAAAAATCAAAAGTTTTACGTTCTTTTTCTGGCAGACTTCTATGGTTTTATCTACATCTATTGTCCAGTCAGCATTTTTATCTATGACTATGCAGTTTGCCTCACATATACTTCCATAAAAATTGTACATAGAAAAATCTTTTTCAAAAACGGCATAGTTTTCACCTTTCAATAAAAAGGCTGAAAGCAATATTGAAATAAGCTCGTCAGAACCATTACCCGCCACTACGTTTTCCGTTTTAAGTCCATAAATTTTCGCAAAGCTCTCACATAATTTTTCCGCCTTTGAGTCGGGATATCTGTTTAAGTCGATTTTTTTCAAACCATCATGTATTTCATCTTCAAGCTCCTTAGGAAATGGCAAATAAGACTCGTTTGCATCAAGTCTTATTTTGAAATTGCCTTTTAATGGCTCATATGGTTTTAGGTCTACTATTTTACTATTTAACTTATACATCTTCTTGTCTCACTTCTATAGAATTTGCGTGAGCGGTAAGTTGCTCTGTCTTTGCAAGCAGTATAATCTCATCTGACACTTTGCTTAGTGCCTCTTTTGTATAATAGATAAAACTAGTCTTCTTTAAATAGCTGTCCACAGAAAGCGGTGAGAAAAATCTTGCCGTTCCGTTTGTCGGTAACACATGGTTTGGCCCTGCAAAATAATCTCCTAATGGTTCTGGCGAATACTCACCTAAAAATATTGAGCCTGCATTGTGTAGTTTTCCTAAATAATCAAAAGGATTTTCACAACTGACCTCTAAGTGTTCTGGTGCAAAGTCGTTTGCAAACTCTACAGCTTGATTCATGTCTTCACAAACTATTATAGCTCCAAAGTTTTCAAGTGACTCTTCTATTATATCCTTACGACTTAAAGTTTTAACTTGTCTTATGAGTTCTTCTTTTGTTTTTACAGCAAGCTCTTCACTGTCTGTGATAAGCACAGATGACGCCATTTTATCGTGCTCTGCTTGACTCATTAAATCGGCAGCTAAATATTTAGGATTTGCTTTTTTATCTGCAATAATCAACACTTCGCTAGGACCTGCTATCATGTCTATATCAACTACTCCGTAAAGTTGTTTTTTAGCCGTTGCAACAAATATGTTTCCAGGCCCTACTATCTTATCTACTTTAGGCAAAGTCTTTGTTCCATAGGCAAGTCCCGCAACTGCTTGCGCTCCACCTACTAAAAACACCCTGTCAACTCCTGCTACCATTGCAGCCGCCATAATACCCGCATCGGGTTTTCCGTTCATACCAGGCGGTGTCACCATTACAATTTCACCTACCTCTGCAATTTTTGCAGGTATTACATTCATCAAAACAGTCGATGGGTAGGTCGCTGTTCCACCAGGAACATAAACACCTACGCTGTGTAGCCCTCTAACCTTTTGACCTAAGATTACACCCTCTTTATCCGTATCAATTCTAGACTGCTGTTTTTGTCTTTTATGAAAGTCTTCAATATTTGCCGCAGCTTTTTCTAAAGCTTCTATAAATTTAGGATCACTTTCTTTTGCAATTTCCGCTATTTCCTCTTTAGATAGCTCTATCTTCTCTGGTACCCAACCGTCAAACTTTAAAGAGTATTCTTTTAAAGCCTCATCGCCATTTTCTTTTACATTTTTAATTATATCGTAAACTATGCCGTCTACCTTTTTATCATTTTCATCAATTCTGCTTTTTAACTGTGCTACATAGTCCTTACAGAATGTTTTATCTCCCTTTACTATCTTTATCAAAGTATTTACCCCTTTCTAAGTCCAGCTTCAAGCATATCCGCCAGCTCTTCTATCTCATTTTTTCTTAGCTTTAAACTTGCAGAGTTTGCTATAAGCCTTGCCGAAATATCAGCTATATACTCTTTAACTTCCAGCCCATTTTCCTTTAATGTACTTCCTGTTTCAACTATATCTACTATTCCGTCTGAGAGGCCTAAAAGTGGTGCTAGCTCTACAGAGCCCTCAATTTTTATAATATTAACGTCCATATCCTTTTGCTCAAAATATCTTTTGGTTACATTTGGGTATTTTGATGCAAGAGTTTTTGTTTTATATCCCTTGTAAAAGTCCGTGTCTTTTTTACAAGCTAAGGCAAATTTGCATCTGCCAAAGCCTAAATCTAAAATCTCGTAAAATCTACTGGAATTTTCAAGTATCGTGTCTTTTCCTACAACACCTAAGTCGCAAACACCGTTTTCTACATAGGTGATAACATCGGCGGCCTTTGCAAGGACAAATTCAATTTTGCCGTCTTTTACTGGCAATATAAGCTTTCTTCCCTTTTCTCGAACACTAGTGCAGTCTATTCCGACTGTTTCAAATAGATTAATCGTGTCTTTTTCAAGCCTACCTTTAGTAAGTGCAATTCTAAGCGCCTTCATTATCATCACCTCCAATATTTTTATATACTGTTTTGTCTGAAACGATTATTAATTGTTGTATCTTAGTGCTCTTTGCATATTTAATATTTTCCTCTATGCTATCAAATAACGCAATCTCATATTTATCGCCATTTTTTGTAAGCTCATTTAAAAGAATTTGCGCCTTGCTTTCATAGCCTAGTTCACCATAAATAAGCCCTTTAACGCTTTCTTTTTTTACAGCTTCAACACCGTTTGCAAGTGTTAATTCATCAATATTAAGAGCAAAACCTACCGCTGGCATATTCATATTAAATTTATCAAATAAATTATTGTATCTTCCACCATTTAAAACGGCATCTCCTACACCTTCTATATATGCGCTAAAAACTATCCCAGTATAATAATCATTTCTTTGAACAAGTGCAAAGTCTAGCATTATTTTATCTTTTAATCCTATTTCACAAAGTGCTTTATACAGTTTGTGTATATACTCTAAAGTTTCTTTGGTCTCATCATCTAGACAGCATTTTCTAGCCACTTCAAATACTTCTTCTGTGCCAAAAAGTCTTGGAAGCTTTGCCATAGCCTCTTTATACGGTGAGTTCTCAATATTTTCTAAAATGTCATTTAAAGCAGCGTAGTTTTTACTCTCTATAATTTCTCTAATTTGCTCTTTGACATCATATGACACACCAAATCCGTCTGCAATTTTTTTAAAGAATCCTGCGTGGCCTAGCTCTATTCTAAAATTATCAACACAAGAAGAGATTGCCTGTACAGCCGTGTTTATGACCTCTAAATCACTTCTAATACCGTCTGCTCCTAAAATTTCGACACCTGACTGTATTGTTTCTATTCCTTTACCGGAGTGTTCTGGTCTTTTTCTGTAAATATTTTGGTTATAATAAAGTCTTATTGGTCTTGAAAATTTTTGAAGTCTTGCCGCAGTTAGCCTTGCTATTGGCAAAGTTGTATCGGGTCTAAAGACTACAAGTCTTCCTTTATTATCGGTGGTAGTGTACATCTGAGCCTGTGATATTTCATCACTGAAAAGGTCAAAGTACTCAATACCCGGAGTTACAACTTCATTAAAAGCTCTGCTTTCGTATACTTTATTTATCTTTTTTTGTACAGCCGATCTTTTTAGGCACTCGGAAAATAATATGTCTTTAGTGCCTTCTGGGCTTATAGTATGTAATTTTTTCATCTAAATTCTCCCAATTAATTTTACTTTATCTTATTAAAGCGTTACTATGATACCATAATAAAGGATATTTGTCAACATCAATCAAACAGACTTGTTTGTGCGCTTTCGGGCAGGTGTGACAGCACTCCTGCATCTTTCAATACCGTAATTACAGTAGAGGATATTTTTGCCGTTATCCTTAAATCTTCAATTGACTTATGCACATCTTTTCCAACTTCATAAAGGCTTAATGCTGCATTTTCTCCGACCCCTGCAAGTGATGAAAACGGCAGTCTAATCTTTCCATCTTCAACCAAGAACTTAGTCGCATGAGATTTTTCAAGTTTTACTGGTAAAAGTTCAACTCCCCTTGCAAGCATTTCATTTATTATTTGGAAGAACCCATAGGTCGCCTCCTCTTTATTACTCGCCTCTTTTGCCTTCATTTTATTTTCTATATCACGCATTTTAGAGCGTACTGCCTCAATTCCTCTAACCGCTGTTGCACCGTCAAAGTCGTCACTTCTAACTGTAAAGTATGCGGCATAGTACTCGACTGGTTTATACACCTTATACCAACCAAGCCTTAAACCGCCTATCATATACGCTGCAGCATGGGCTTTTGGGAACATGTATTTGATTTTAAAACAGGAGTCTATATACCACTGTGGCACGTCATTTTCTTTCATAGACGCAATGTGCTCTTGAGTCAAAAACTTCTTCGCTCCGCCTTTTCTAACAATTTCCATTATCTTAAACGCCATACCGGGCTGTAAGCCCTTTAGCATTAAGTAGGTCATAATATTATCCCTAGTTCCTATAACTTCCGAAATTGTACAGGTTCCTGCCTTTATAAGCTCCTGTGCATTTCCAAGCCAAACGTCTGTTCCATGAGAAAGCCCAGAAACTTGAAGTAAGTCACTAAATGTCTGTGGCCTTGTTTCTACTAGCATTTGCCTTACAAAGCCAGTGCCAAGTTCTGGAAGGGAAAATGTTCCTGTTTGCGAGCCTATATCTTCTGGCGTTACACCAAGTGCTTCGGTAGAATAAAACAGCGACATAACTTTTTTATCGCTCATAGGAACACTTGATATTGGTATTCCCGTATAGTCTTCTAGATATTTGCAAATCGTCGGAACGTCGTGACCGAGCTCGTCAAGTTTACAAATAGTGTCATGTATGGAGTGGAAGTCAAAGTGGGTTGTAATATTTGCAGATTTTTGATCGTTTGCAGGCCTTTGCACTGGACAGAAATCGTAAATCTCCATGCCCTTTGGCACGACAACCATTCCGCCTGGATGTTGTCCCGTTGTACGTTTTATTCCCGTACAGCCCATTGCAAGACGTCTTTCTTCTGCCCTGTGTAGCACCTTATCTTTTTCTTCCGAAAATTTTCTAACATATGCCATTGCGGTTTTATCCGCGACTGTCGCAATCGTTCCTGCTTTAAACACATTGTCACGTCCAAAAAGTTCCTCAGTGTATCTGTGCGAGCTACTTTGATATTCGCCAGAGAAGTTAAGGTCTATATCAGGAGTTTTGTCGCCGTCAAAGCCTAGGAAGGTTTCAAACGGTATTGTATGACCGTCTCTTGTCATCTCGACATTACAGTTCGGACAATCCTTAGGTGGCATGTCAAAGCCTGAGTCAAACTCGCCTTTAAGGAAAAATTCGCTGTGCTGGCATTTTTTACAAATATAATGCGGTTCTATTGGATTAACCTCTGAGATACCAGAGATATACGCAACAAAAGACGAGCCTACCGAACCCCTTGAGCCCACAAGATATCCGTGTGCTTCGCTGTCGGCAACAAGTTTTTGTGCTGTCATATAAAGAACCGAGAAGCCATGCTTATTTATAGAGCCAAGCTCTTTTTTGAGCCTTTTATCAACGATTTCTGGAAGCTCTTCACCATAGATTTCTTTAGCTCTTTTCCAAGTTATTGAATTTAGTTCTTCCTCTGCTCCGTCTATATGCGGTGGGAAAACGCCTGGTGGAATAGGCCTTACAGGCTCTACCATGTCGGCTATTAAATTCGTGTTTGTAACAACAACCTCATAGGCTTTTTTAGTGCCAAGGTAGGAAAACTCCTCGAGCATTTCCTCAGTAGTTTTCAAGTAGAGCGGTGCTTGATCCTCAGCATCTGAGAATCCTTTTGAGTTCATGAGTATTGTTCTGTACTTTGCTTCATGTGGATCCATAAAATGAACGTCGCCTGTCGCAACAACAGGTATACCCATTTTTTCGCCAATTTTCACTACGGTTTTGTTGTACTCTCTTAATGTATCTATATCGCAACTTCCGTTTTTGACCATAAACATATTGTTGCCTATTGGTTGTATTTCGAGATAATCATAGTATTTTGCGATTTTACACAAGTCGCTAAATCTCTCGCCACGCATTATCGCCCTAAAAAGTTCTCCAGCTTCACAGGCAGAGCCTAGGATAAGACCCTCTCTATGCCTATCAAGAAAGCTTTTTGGCACCCTTGGTGTCTTGTAAAAATAGTTTAAATGACTCGCCGAAATTATCTTGTATAGATTTTTAAGTCCAACAAGATTTTTGACAAGTATTATCTGGTGGTGAGAACGAAGTTTTTTATAGTCGCCACCTGCCAAAACTGAGTTCATTTGTGATACATTTTCAATTTTGCTGTCTTCTTTAAGTCTTATAATAATGTTTTGGAAAATTTGCCCCAAAACCTTAGCATCGTCTACCGCCCTATGGTGGTTAAAGGGTGGAAGCTTTAAATACGCCGCCACTGTGTTTAGCTTGTGGTTTTTGATATCTTTAAACATTGAGCGACACACTGTCACGGTGTCAATGTAGTTTTCTGAAATTTCTATATTACACCTATTTGCAGCTGCCCTTAAAAACGACATATCAAAATCGGCGTTATGTGCGACAAAAATCGCCTTTTCGCCACAAAATTCCATAAATTTTTGTAGTGCCTCGTCTTCAAGCGGTGCATCTTTTACCATTGCATCGTCAATGCCTGTAATCTCTGTAATTTTTGCACTTATCGGCTTTTGTGGATTTACAAGCATTCCAAAGGTATCTACTATTTCACCGTTTACAAGCTTTACTGCACCGATTTCTGTAATTTTTTCACTATTTGCACTAAGCCCCGTGGTCTCAAGGTCAAATATAATAAATTCACCGTCAAGACTTCTTTCTTCTTCACCCTTAAACGCAGGCACTAAGTCGTTTACAAAATAAGCTTCAACGCCGTAAATCATTTTAAAGTCGACATCACTTTTTTGCAGTTTAAGCCATGCATTCATTGCATCTGGAAACGCCTGTGCTACGCCGTGGTCTGTAACTGCTATTGCCCTGTGTCCCCATTTAACAGCCCTGTCCACAAGCTGTGATACTGGAATAATAGCATCCATCGCCGACATTGTTGTGTGAGCGTGAAGCTCAACCCTTTTCTCCCTTGCCGTGTCACTGACTTCAACCTTTGAAGCCTTTGCAACGGCTTTTATCATAAATACATTTTCTCTTTCATATTTGTCAAACACCAAGTCGCCCTTTACTACAATGGTGTCGCCCTTGCTAAGGCTTTCAAAAGCTTTATATTGTATAGGCTCTGCCATGTATTTGACAAGCATTGAGTCCGTATAATCTGTTATGTAAATTGCAAATAATTTTTTCTTATTCCTCAGTTCCCTTGTTTCGATATCAAAAATATCGCCCCATATATAGGCGTTACCTGCATCTCTTTCAAGATTTGCTATAGATTTAATCTTAGGTTTTGATATAACCCCAAAAATTTGCCTGATGCTAGACTCTATAATTTGCGGCATTAGGGACGCGCCTTCTCTTATGCTTATCTTTCTACTCTCGGCTTTTTCAAGCATTCTGCTCTCTTCAATTTGCATTTTCTCTATAAGTTTTTCACGCATTTTCTTCTGCTCTTCTTGATGCAATTTTTCTATATTTGTCGCATCGCCAAAGTTAATGCTCGTCTTTCCGCAAAACTCTACTTTTACATTAAGTTCAAACCATTTTTTTATCAAATCTTTTATTTTCTTGTCAATTTTTTTATGTACCAAAAGTTCGCTTCCCCCATGAGAAAGCTCAATGCTTACATTTTCGCCGTCAATACTATATACAGCATCTTTAAAAATACCGTTAATACTGGCGTCTTCTTCTTTTAGTTTTTTACAAACACTTTCAATCGCCTCGCCTGTAAATCCAGATTTATTAAAAACAGGTTCCACGCTAACCTTTGCAATACCTAAAACATCTTGCAAAAAGCTCTCTGCCTTAACTTGTTCTTCATAAGGCAGAAAGCTGTTAAAACTCACTTTTAAACATATCGAACCTGCGTCCTTATCGACTGTTAAAGACACGACTTTTGAATTTAAAAGTAAATCTGTAAATTTATCTTTTTTTATATCTTTTTTAACTATTGCAGAAAGGTTTATCACACAAAAACTCCTTATATTTTCTCAACTTCCAAAAGCAAGGCATCTAAAAGTTCATTTTCAAGCACTTTTTTTACTATTTCACCGTGCTTAAAAATAAGTCCAACGCCTTTTCCGCCAGCCACACCGATATCGGCGTGTTTTGCTTCACCTGGGCCGGTCACTTCACAACCCATCACCGCCACTGTGATGTCTTTTTCACAGTGACTTAACTTATCTTCTACCTTTTTTGCAAGGCCTATCAAATCTATTTTTGTTCTGCCGCAAGTAGGGCATGAAATAAACTTTATCCCATCTCTAAGTTCTAGGGCGTTTAAAATATCTTTTGCCGCAGAAATCTCTTCCACAGGATTATCAGTAAGCGACACTCTTATTGTATCACCTATGCCTTTTTGTAAAAGGCTTCCTATTCCTATAGCGGACTTTACTATACCCATGCGCTTTGTTCCTGCCTCTGTAACACCTAAATGAAGTGGATAGTCACAAAGTGTAGCCATTTTTTCATATGCTGTAATCATTTGAGCTACATTTGATGACTTGATAGAAATTAAAATATCGTCAAAATCGAATTTATTTAAAAGTGCAACATGATAAAGCGCGCTATCACACAAAGCGTCTGATGTAACTTTACCGTATTTTTCCAAAATATGTTTTTCAACAGAGCCTGAATTTACACCTATTCTAATCGGTATAGACTTGCTCGCACAGGCCTTTACAACTGCGTGTACCCTGTCATCGTCTCCAATATTTCCCGGGTTAATTCTAACCTTGTCTATGCCTGCCTCTACAGATTCTAATGCAAGCCTATAATCAAAGTGGATATCTGCAACGAGCGGTATAGTTATTTTTTCTTTAATTTTAGGTATAAGCTGTACCGCTTCCATATTGGGTATCGCCACCCTCACTATTTCGCATCCAGCATTTTGAAGCTCCACCGCCTGCTTTACATTGTTTTCTATATCTTCAGACGGGAAATTTAGCATAGACTGGACAGTAATATCGCTGTCCCCGCCTACCGCTACATCTTTTATCATAATTTTTTTGCTGTTTCGCCTTATAATTTTACTATCCACTTTAATACTCCTATTAAATTACAATTTTTAAAACGTCGGAGAAAGTTACAACCAACATAAATCCAATTAAAATTGCAAAGCCTGCAATATTTACATATGACTCATATTTAGCCGGCACTGGTTTGCGTCTTATAGCCTCTATAATGAGGAACACAAAACGACCTCCGTCAAGTGCTGGGAAAGGTAGCAGATTAAAAATACCAAGGTTTACACTTATCACAACCATCATAACCATGATATTGTTAAGTCCTGCTAAAAAACCTAGTTCATTTCCGGTAGCTGCCACATCGCCTACCGCCTGAGCAAGGCCTACAGGCCCCGAAATATCGTTAAAACCAAGCTGACCAGTAACCAGCTGTCTAAGGCTTTCTATAACCATTCTTACAACCGATACAGTGTCTGCAAAGGTTTTTTCAATTACATTTGTAAATGTTTTCTCTTCGCCTAAGATGTAAAAATCCATCGAAACATAAGTTCTTCCGTCAATCTCTTGTGCGCCGAGTTTTGCATCTTCTATGGTATATCTTGTGCCGTCTCTAATATAGTCAATGTCAACAGCGTTTGGATCTGCCATTGCAAAGGCAAAAAATAAATCCCTGTCAGTGTTCACCGCATAGCCGTCTATTGCTTTAATTTCATCACCTACCATAAGGCCTGCTTGTTCGGTAAGTGCATTTTCGCCAAACTGTGCTATTTGGGTAGTTGCGATTAAATTTTGCTGTGATACTACTACGAGCATAAGCACTAAGCCAAAAAGTAAGTTCATAATGGAACCTGCCACTATTACTATCATTCTTTTCCAAACTGGTTTACTGCCAAAGGCACCGCTGTCATCACTTTCTGCGTCTTCGCCTTCCATCGCACAGTATCCACCTATTGGCAAAAGTCTTAAAGAATATTTAGTCTCTTTACCTTGAAAAGTAAATATCTTAGGCCCCATGCCTATTGCAAACTCATTTACTTTAATCTTAGAAAGTTTTGCCGTAAAAAAATGTCCGAATTCGTGAACGAAAACTATCAAACCAAATAGTATTACAGCAATAATTATCAGTATAACTGTCAAGTCTTATGTCCTCCTAAAAACTGTCTATTACAAATTGTCTAGCTTTTTTGTCTGCCGACAATATGTCGTCTAAATTAATATTTTCTTTATGCTCTTGATTATCCATTGCCTTTACAACAACGTCGCCAATGTCATTAAAGCTTATCTTGTTTTGCAAAAATAACGCCACAGCCTCTTCGTTTGCTCCGTTTATTGCTGCAGGTGCAAGACCGCCACGCTTTAAGGCTTCTTTTGCACCCCATAGACATTTAAAGGTGGTTTCGTCTGCCTCATAAAAACTTAGGTTTTTATAATCTGTAAGGCTTAGCCTTTTTACAGAGCTTTCATATCTTTTTGGATAGGTCATTGCATATTGTATTGGTATTCTCATGTCGGGCACACCAAGCTGTGCCAGCACAGAATTATCACAAAACTCTACGAGTGAGTGTATAACACTTTCTCTGTGCACTACAGTGTCAATTTGTGAAGGTTCTAGGTCAAACAGCCATTTCGCTTCAATTATCTCAAGCCCTTTGTTCATCATTGTAGCACTGTCTATGGTGATTTTTGCGCCCATGTCCCAGTTTGGGTGTTTTAGCGCCTGTTTTGGTGAAATTTCTTTTAGTTCTTCTCTAGTTTTCCCAAAAAAAGGCCCACCAGATGCCGTAATTATTATTCTCTTTAATTGTTTTTCATCGTATTTTCCTTGGATACACTGAAAAATTGCAGAATGTTCGCTGTCGACAGGCAAAATTTTCACTCCGTTTTTTTTCGCCTCGTCCATAACAATTTGACCGCCCGCAACCAAGGTTTCTTTGTTTGCAAGTGCCAGGTCTTTTTTAGCCCTTATTGCAGAAAGTGTTGGCCTTAAACCTATCATCCCCGTAACAGAGTTTAGCACAAAATCACTTTCATCACTTTCTGATATTTCACAAAGTCCATCTATACCCACATGAATTTTCACGTCGGTGTCACGTACTCTGTCTTTCAAGTCTTTCGCAGCTTTTTCGTTAAAAACAGCTACTGATTTAGGCTTAAATTCACGTATCTGCCCTTGTAGCGCATCAATATTTGAATGCACTGCAAGCGCAGAAACTTCATAGTCATTATATCCTTTTTCTTTAAACTCTCTAATAACGCTTAGGGTCTGAAGTCCTATTGAACCTGTAGACCCTAACAAACATAATTTTTTCATATTAAACTCTCTTTAATTAAATTACAAGTGGTAAATACGACACCAATATATATACAAACGGTGCTGTAAATATTACACTGTCAAACCTATCGAGTATACCGCCATGTCCAGGAATTATATGTCCAAAGTCTTTCACATGGCAAGAACGCTTTATCAGCGAAAAACTTAAATCGCCAACAGTAGACACCACGGCACCTCCTGCACCTAAAAGCGCAAAAATCAAGTAATTAACTTCCACCTCACCTTTATACATAAGTTGTGAGAATATAAGACCAATTATCACCATCGCCAAAGTGCTAAGTATTATACCTCCTACAAAACCTTCAACGGTTTTTTTGGGGCTAATTTGCGGACAAAGCTTTCTTTTTCCAAACAAAGAGCCACACAAAAACGCACCTACATCAGGTATCCATGCAGAAACTATAGCAATAATTGCGTAGAACATTCCATGATTTTCGCTAAGCGCCCTTGTCATAATTATTGCATTTAAGGCACTTGGAACCATGACTGACATACAGGCTAAAACTGCAATTTCTCTGAATGTTATGTGCTTGTGATATAGTATTGCACTTAAAAATATAATAAAATAGTAAAGACAATAAAGCACATATTCAGAGCTCATCAAGTAGCTTGAAAACGGAATTAAGCCTGCCACAATAAGACTTGGAACAGTCAGCACAATATGCTTATTAACTCCAAGTGCGTGTGCAATTTCATATACACATGCAAAAGAAATTGTTGCAACTGCAATATTTAAAGCCAGTGGAAATGAGTGGTTAAACACCACGACCGCAGCAAAAAGCGCGATTATTATCAGCGCCGATATTACCCTTAATTTCATATAATATATCCTTTAAATTTATTTTTATATACCACCAAAACGCCTTTTTCTTCCTTGGAAAATTTCTATAGCCTTATCAAGATCATGAGATTTAAAATCAGGCCATAAAATATCAAAAAACACAAACTCAGCATAAGCACTTTGCCAAAGCATAAAGTTTGAAAGCCTCATTTCGCCGCTTGGGCGTATAACAAGGTCTATGTCTGGTTGATTTTTGGTATATAGATAACTCTCAATAATTTCATCTGTGATCTGGCTTGCGCTTAAATTGTGCCCTTCGATATCCATTGCAATTTCTTTTACGGCATTTGTTATTTCTGCCCTGCCGCCGTAGTTCATTGCAAGATTTAAGGTCATTCCAGTTTTATTTTTTGATACCTCTTTGACTTCTTCTATGAGTTTTATAAGGCTTTTAGGAAACTTTGAAACATCTCCTACAAAATTCACCTTAATATTCTCATCTAAAAAATCCCTAAGTGCTTCTTCAAGATAATCTTTAAAAAGTAACATCAACGCGGCCACTTCTGCCTTCGGTCTGTTCCAATTTTCTGTAGAAAAGGCATATATAGTTAGATATTTAATACCAATCTTAGATGCATATCTTGTGATATCCTTAAATACCTTTGCGCCTTCTTTATGTCCGGCACTTCTAGATAGGCCTCTCTCTTTGGCCCATCTACCGTTTCCGTCCATGATAACCCCTACATGTATCGGTAAATTTTCACTCAAATTCATTTCCTCCGACATTAAATTGATAAAATTTCTTTTTCTTTTGTGTGAAGTTTTTCATCAACTTCTTTTGTGAATTTATCTGTAAGGTCTTGCACTTTTTTCTCTGCAATTTTCAAATCATCTTCTGTAAGCTCTGCATTTTTCTTTTGTGCTTTTAGCTTTTCAATTGCGTCACGTCTGATTGAGCGCACTGCAATTTTTGAGTCTTCAGCCATTTTATGTAGTTCTTTAACGATTTCTTTACGTCTATCCTCTGTAAGTTGTGGGAACATTAGTCTTATTAACTTACCATCACTTTGTGGATTAATGCCTACATCTGATGTTTGGATTGCTTTTTCTATTGCAGACACAACACTTGCGTCCCAAGGTTGAATTGTCAAAACTCTAGCCTCTGTTACGGAAACCGCCGCAAGTTGATTTATTGGAGTCGGTGTGCCATAATAGTCAACTTTTACTTTATCAAGTACAGAAGGGTTAGCCCTACCTGCTCTTACCATTGCGAATTCATGCTCAAGATTTGCTAAAGATTTTGTCATTTTTCCGGATGTTTTTTCTAATATTTCTTTCATAATTTATTTCTTCCTCTCAGATTAATTTTTTATTATTCCATATTGTCGACTAATGTACCAACATCTTCACCACAAACAGCTTTAACGATGTTTTGTGGAGCTTCAATGCTAAACACATAAAAAGGTATGTTTCTATCTTTACAAAAAGAAGCTGCCGTCATATCCATTACTTGCAAGTTTTTATTTAAAACTTCCATATATGACAAGTGATTATATCTTTTTGCGTCAGGATTTTTCTTAGGGTCGCTGTCATATACACCGTCTACCATAGTAGCTTTTAGTATTACATCTGCTTCAATTTCAGCCGCTCTAAGCGCTGCGCCTGTGTCAGTGGAGAAAAACGGGTTTCCCGTGCCACAACCTAAGACAACTACTCTGCCTTTTTCAAGATGTCTAACTGCCTTGTTTCTTATATAAGGCTCTGCTACTTCTTGCATAGATATAGCTGTCTGCACCCTTACATCAAGCCCGACTTGCTCTAGACCGTCGGCAACGCCCAGTGCATTGATTACAGTTGCAAGCATACCCATGTGATCGGCTCTTGTTCTGTCCATGCTACCACTGCTTCTTCCACGCCAGAAGTTTCCTCCGCCTACGACGACTGCAACTTCAGCACCCAAGTCAACCATTTGTTTAATAGGCTCACACATTTTAACAACTGTGTCAAAATCGATACCGTGTGCCTGCTCACCTGCTAGTGACTCTCCGCTAAGCTTTAAAAGTACTCTCTTATATTTCAGTTCCATATAAAGACCCTCATTTCCTATATTTAGTGTTCAAATTATATTTAAACCCATTTTACAATAATTTATCCAACTTGTAAAGACTCTTTAAATGATTATAGGCTATTTTATTATATTAAATGTAAATAAACTTTAAAATATTATATATTTTCAAAAAGAATTAACATTTTAAAATATATTTAAAAAAATCACTAAAAAAACTTGAAGTATTTTAGCTTTTGTTATATAATTTCTTAAATATATATAATTGTAGAGGAGATAAGTCATATTATGAAATTAGCATTTTCGACACTTGGTTGTCCTGAATTTTCTTGGACAGATATTTACTCTAGCGCAAAAGACCTAGGCTTTAACGGCATCGAGCCTAGATTTTTATCAAGCGAACTCGCATCATCTTTTGATAAAGACGATATCATAAAATCAAAAAAAATATTCAAAAACTTAAATCTTGAGATACCTTGTATTTCTTCGGGTTGCTCACTTATGGACGAAAGCAAACTAGAAGACACAAAAAAAGAAATATGCTCTTACATTGATACGGCACACGAACTTGGTGTCCCTTATGTTCGTGTTTTGGGTGATACCAGCATTTATCCTAACGAACACAAAATTGACGACAGTGTTGCAATTAATGCACTTAAAGAATTATCCATGTATGCACAAAGCAAAAGTGTATGCGTTTTGATTGAAACAAACGGTGTTTACGCCGACTCAAGTCGCTTAAAAAAAGTTTTAGACGAAGTTGCAAGTGACTATATTTCAGCACTTTGGGATATGCATCACACTTGTATCATGATGAATGAATCTCCCGAAACAACAATACAAAACCTAAGTGCCTATATCAAACATACACACATTAAAGATTCTATATACAAAGACGGAAAACTTACCTATAAAATGATAGGTGAAGGAGATTTGCCAATAGGCGAGTTAGTGAGCGCACTTAAGTCAATAAACTACACGGGTTATATCACCCTAGAATGGGTTAAAATGTGGTCTGATGAGCTTGAAACTGCAGGTATAGCTTTCCCGCATTTCATAAACTATATGTCAAAGTATGTTAAATCTACTGTAAGCCCTATCACTCTATATCAAAACCAGAATAAAACAGGTCAATATGTTTGGGAAAAAGATAAGCTTATCGATCTTACATTTTCACAGGTTCTTGACAAAATGGTAGAATGTTTCCCAGATCAATATGTGTTTAAGTTTATGACCCATGACTACACAAGAACTTATTCTCAGTTTAGAGACGATGTGGATAAATTTGCCGCTTCACTTATATCACTTGGTGTAAAAAAAGGTGACAAGGTGGCTATTTGGGCAACAAATGTTCCACAGTGGTACATAACTTTTTGGGCGACAGTTAAAATCGGTGCTATTTTAGTAACGGTTAACACCGCTTATAAAATACACGAGGCAGAGTATCTTTTAAGACAATCCGATACTCACACACTTGTCATGATGGACGGATACAGAGACTCAAACTATTTAGAGATAATCAAAACAATTTGCCCTGAGCTTGAAAGCATGGACAAAACCACAGCACTCCATATAAAAAGACTTCCATTTTTAAGAAATATTATAACAGTCGACACAACTCTTAACGGCTGTTTGACATGGGATGAAGCCATGGAACTTTCTTCTAAAATATCTCCAGAAATGGTTTACATGAGAGCCGCTAACATAAATGTACATGACGTTTGTAATATGCAGTACACATCGGGCACAACAGGCTTTCCAAAAGGTGTTATGCTTACACATTATAATGTTGTAAACAACGGAAAATGCATAGGCGACTGTATGGATTTATCCACAGCCGACAGAATGATGATACATGTGCCTATGTTCCACTGTTTTGGCCTAGTGCTTGCAATGACTGCTTGTATGACTCACGGCTCTACTATGGCTCCACTACCTGCGTTTTCACCAAAACAATCACTAGAGTGTATAAACAAAGAGAAAATCACCTGTTTACACGGCGTTCCTACAATGTTTATAGCAATGCTTGAGCATGAAGATTTCGACAAGACTGATTTTTCATACCTAAGAACGGGTATCATGGCAGGAAGCCCTTGCCCTGTAAAAGTTATGCAAGACGTTGTCGATAAAATGAATATGAGCGAAATTACAATTGTTTACGGGCAAACCGAGGCCTCTCCTGGTTGTACTCAAAGTAGAATTAAGGACTCGCTTGAAACAAGGGTAAATACAGTGGGTTCAGCTCTGCCTGGTGTTGAGTGCAAAATTGTCGACCCAGAAACAGGCGAAGATTTGCCTGACAATGTTGACGGTGAGTTTGTTGCACGTGGTTACAATGTAATGAAAGGCTATTACAAAATGCCTACTGCAACGGCTGCTGCAATAGACGAAAGCGGTTGGCTACACACAGGTGACCTTGCAAGACGCCTGCCTGATGGAAACTATAAAATTACAGGTAGAATTAAGGATATGATTATAAGGGGTGGCGAAAACATTTACCCTAAAGAGATAGAGGATTTCATTTACACCCATGAAAAAGTAAAAGATGTTCAAGTAATCGGTGTTCCAAGTATTCAGTACGGCGAGGAAATTATGGCTTGTGTCATACTAAAAGATGGCGAAGCTCTGACAGAAGATGAACTAAAGAGCTTTGTAAGAGACCATATGGCAAAGCACAAAACTCCAAGCTATATAGATTTTGTGACGGAGTTCCCGATGAATGCCGCGGGTAAAATATTAAAATATAAAATGCGCGAAGACGCTGTTAAAAAATTAAATTTATCAGATGCACAAAATACAATAACTGCATAAACGGAGAAAATCAATGGAAAAAGCTATAAGTTCCCACGATATAGTATTCAAGATGGGTAAAATCTTGCTTGAAAGTGGCGCAGAAATAACAAGGGTTCACGAAACCATGGACAGAGTCGCCGAGGTTTTAGGGGTGACAGATTTCAACTCATTCATCATAACCAATGCAATTTTAGCAAGCGGTGTAGAGAGTGGAAAAAATCATAACACAAAAATTAAGTTTATCCCCTCTTACACCCTGCACCTTGCAAAAATTTCTGCTATAAATCAACTATCAAGAGAAATTTACAGCAAGAAATTAACAAAGGAAGAAGCTTTCCAAAGGCTTCTTCAAATTGAAAATATGAAATGCACAAATATTTTACTACAAATACTTGCATGTGGTGTTGCAAGCGCATGTTTTTGTTATATATTTGGAGGCACATTGTTTGACAGCCTAAATGCAATGTTTGGCGGATATTTAATCCAAGCTTTTTTATCTTTTACCCAAAATAAAAGAATTTCAAAATTTATTATTAATATATCGGCAAGCATGATAGCAACAATTTCGGCAATTTTGTTTTTCACCTTAGGCTTTGGTTCCAATATTGACATAATAATCGTCGGTTCTATCATTAGGCTTGTGCCGGGAGTTGCCCTTACCACGTCAATTAGAGACTTTTTCAACAGCGACTATTTAAGTGGCACCATACGACTAATCGACGCAATTATCACAGGCGGTTGCATAGCCATAGGCGTCGGAGTCGTAATGAGCGCTTACAATTATATTTCAGTATTTTTATAGGAGTGGCAAATTATGGATTTTATAACAATTTTAGAATATACACGCGACACAACACTTGCAGGAATTGCCACTTTTTTATTTACTATAATATTTCAAAGTCCTAAATCCGACAGAGTCTTTGCAGGTATTGTTGGCGGATTTGGCTGGCTTATCTATATGCTATTTATGGATTTTGGTGTCGGAGTTGTATTCGCATCATTTTACGCTACTGTTGGATTAACACTTCTTGCAAGGTATTTTTCTTACTTTAAAAAATCTCCGGTAATCTCTTTTTTAATCCCCGGAGTATTCCCCTTAGTCCCCGGCGCAGGAATTTATTCAACGGGCTACCACTTATTCATGAACAGCCACAACGAAGCACTTAGCATAGGATTACAGACTGCACAAATAGCCATTGCAATGGCGCTGGGAATTGGCCTTGTAAACTCTTTGCCTCAAATAATGTTTTCGTTTAAACGAAGAAAAAATATAGGAGTATAAATTTTGAAAAAAATTATAGTGATATCAAAAAATGACGCAGGACAGCGTGTAGATAAGTTTTTGACTAAAACTTTTGCAAACCTGCCAAGTTCTGTACTACACAAAGCAATACGAAAAAAAGATATAAAAATTAACGGCAAAAGATGCGAGTCGTCTTCTAAGCTTTCAGAAAATGACGAACTCTATCTTTTTTTGCACGACGATTTTTTACAGACAAAACCAAAAGAATACGATTTCTTAAAAGCCCCAAAAACCCTCGATATAGTCTATGAAGATGAAAATATTATGCTATTAAATAAAAAACCAGGGCTTATTGTACACCCCGATGAAAATTATCATTTTGATTCACTAATATCACGAATTCAGCACTATCTCTTCAAAAAAGGCGAATATAAGCCTGAGGACGCGCTGAGCTTTGCCCCAGCCCTTATAAACAGGATAGACAGAAACACAGGTGGTATAGTTTTGGCTGCTAAAAACGCCGAAACACTTCGCATAATGAACTACAAATTAAAGCATAGAGAAATAAAGAAATTATATCTTTGCATAATATGTGGCAAAATACAAAAAAACGAGGCTTTGCTTGAAGGATATCTTCAAAAAAATGAAAAGCAAAACCGCGTTTATATAACAAAAAATCAGGTGCCAAATTCAAAGAATATAAAGACAAAATATTCTGTAATAAAAAAAGGAGAGAACTTCTCCTTGCTTGAGGTTGATTTACTTACGGGGCGAACCCACCAAATAAGGGCTCATTTGGCATCTATTGGCCACCCACTAGCCGGAGATGGAAAGTATGGCACAAATGCAGTAAACAAAAGAATTAACTTTCCATATCAAGCACTTTATTCGTACAAATTAAAATTTGAATTTGAGAGCGATGCGGGCATTTTAGACTACTTAAACCATAAAGAATTTACAGTAAATGACATTTGGTTTTTAACGGAATTTGATAGGATTAATCAAGTTCGCTAAGTATTTCAAAAATCGTTTTCTTTGCATTTTCATCTGTGTTATAAGTGATAAGCGCTTTCCAAAGCGCCCAGCCTTTTGCACGATTTATAGTATCTATATGTAGACCCTTTAAAAATAAGGGTCTACTTTTTTTGTCAAAAAATGTCCAAGCCATTGCGTAATCGCAAGAGGGGTCGCCTACGCCCATAATTCCAAAATCTATGACTGCACATAATCGCCCACTAGACACAAGTAAATTCCCCGGCGCTACATCTCCGTGTATCCAAACTGGTTTTTCTTCCCACTTAGATGAAATTGCAGTATCCCATACATCACTTAGCTTCTCTGTAGGTAAAATGCCTTTTAACTTTTCAAGTGAAGCTATTGTCTCATCATGATAAACCGACAAATCCCCTCCACGGTAAAAATTATGCTCCCCTGCCATAGGTGCATTTGTAGTGTCTATTTTTTGAATTTTTTTTAAAAACTCTGATAAATCTATCGCAAAATCAGAAAGTGATGAAATATTTTGTCCATTTGCGCTCTCGCCGTCGATATATCGGTTAATAGTCCATGGAAAAGGATATTCCTCATCCCCCTCACCTTTTGCAAGTGGCTCAGAAATCGGAAAATCTAGATTTTTTTGTAAAAAAGGCAACCATTTGTACTCTTTTTCAACTTGCGGTACATAAGATTTCCCACTCGGTAGCCTTACGGTCATTTTATCTCCTAAATGAAATGTTCTGTTGTCGTGTCCACTTTTTTCTACGGGTTTAATCTCTAAATCGCCCCATTTAGGAAACTGAGTTTTCACAAGCTTTTGCACCGTTTTAATTTTAATATCCATTAAACTCTCCTCAAATCTCTGCTCCATCCGCTTTTTTCACTTCTTTTGAAGTGTAGATATCCCTTTGCTTGGTGTTCAAGTCGAATCGCACTATATATCCCCATTTTGAGTCTACATCGTGAGAGAGTCCCCAACGCATTCCCTCTAGCGGATCCTCGAAATCTTCTTCATTTCTATAAGGACCCGATGCCTCGGGGCCAAATTTTATGACAGATTTTATTTCAAAGTTCACACCGTCTTTTGCAAATTGCATTGTGTTTTTCTCGACGCCGTCCGTTCTTAAAAAAGCTGCCATTCCATCTTTATATTTCCAAAGGCAGGTTTCGTGTCCGCTGTTTGTTATAGGGTTATATTCTGAGCGTTTATATGGGCCAAATGGACTGTCTGCTATTGCCACGCCCCACTTTGTCTCTCTTCCACCCATAAAAAACTCTTCGCCCATGGGTTCACCTTTATAATATAAATAAAATTTATTATTAAAAAAGAAAAGCAGTGGATCATGGACTTTATGGCTGTCAAAACTACCCTTTTTCTCGACTAAAAACCTATTGTCCTCTTCCCCTTTCCACACACCGTCGCCTGTTGGCGTAAGTATGGGTGCTGTGGATTTTTTAAATGGTCCTAAAGGTGAATTTGACACCGCTATAGCAATGTTTTCAAAAACTCTGTTTACATATGGATTTTCTACTGTTTGATATACTATATAAAACTTGCCGTCATGCTTTAAAATTTCAGGAGTAAATACAGAGCGCTCGTCGTACTCTCCTTTTTCACCTCTTTTAACCACAACATTCTCTTCAGTCCACGTGTAGCCATCTTTGGAACTTGCCACCCAAATTTCAGAGTAATCCCACGGAAAAACTTTAAGGCTTAAATCTTTATTGCCAAAGCCTACGTGTTCTCCCGTTGATTTTGTGTAATAGACATAGTATGTATCCTCTACCTTTACAACACTGCTAGGGTCACGGCGGTGTACGCCTTCTTCGGCTTGAAAACAGCCTTTAAGTGGCGAAATATCAAAATCACAAAACCATGTTGCATCGGTAAAATAATTTCGCTCTCTTGCCCTAATAGTAGCTAAACTTTCTTTCATTTTATCACCCTCTGTTAAAGTTATCCTAATTTCACTTCAGGGATATACTTATATCCAACTGAATAAAAATCATCAATAAGTAGTTGTCCGTATTCTTCTAATCCTGCTCCGACTAAAGTTCCATCCGATTTTAAGCCCACAATATGCGCATAACCTGCATCTACCGAAACTAAATCTGTCCATTCACTGCCTATTTCAAGTTGGCCGTACTCGTTGTCACCTACAACTACCACCGTGCCGTCTGCTTTTAAACCTACAGTATTATAGTCACCTGCAGAAATCATCACTATATCTGTCCAAACGCTAACATTACATCTTCCGTCCTCGTTTTCTCCTGTAGCAACCACAGTTCCATCACTTTTAAGACCAACCGTGTGGTACGCGCCGCCGTTTATATCAATAATATCTGTCCAAGTATCGACTTCGCATTGACTATAAAAATTATCTCCCGTTGCAAGTACTCTGCCGTCATGGGTTATACCTAGGGTATGAAAGTCGCCCGCCATTACTTTAACTATTCCTTCCCAGTCTTCAACGTCACATTGACCATATACGTTTTCACCCTGTGCAAGCACAGTACCATCTGATTTTAGTGCTACACTGTGATAAGCCCCGCCAGATATTTGCACTATATCTTGCCAGTGTTCAACATCCTTTGCAAGGTCAGTGGTATAACTTCCTACCGCAACAACTGTGCCGTCACTTTTAAGTCCCAAAAGATGATTTGAACCCGCTGCGAGTTGAACTATGTCTGTCCAGTCTTTTGCATTATCATATTGGTCATCATACTCTGGTCTCTCAGAAAGTAAAACTTCACCACTTGAAGTAAGCGCCGCCGTATATCCTGCGCCACAAGCTATGTTAAATGGAAAAGTGTTAGACGTATCCACCCCAGATTCAGGCGCTGGAGTAGGCTCAATGTTTTCTCTTTTTTCAAATGGAACTACTGCTTGTGCTTCATCATCCGAAAAAATCGGTATATTTTTGTAGGCACCCGTTAGCCATACTACAAGCGCCGTTGAAATAAGTACCACGAATACACTACAAAGTGTAATTACAAGTGGCATTTTACTTTTCTTCTTTACAGTGATATTTTGAGCAGGCTGACTCTTATAATTGCTATAATTGTTTTGGCTCACATACTGAGTTTGTTGTGGTATCTCTGACTGCGGATAGCTTTGCTCACTAAAAGTGCCGTCTTGTGTGTTAAAGTAAGTGACAACCCTCATCATTTGCCCTGTTTGTGGGTTAACTTCACTTCTTTGTGTGTAAAAATAAGGTGTCCCCTCATAAGGAATAAACCCCTGTGGTGCTTGATATGCCATAACTCATGTACTCCCTTTAAATCTTTTATAAAAAATCCATGCGGTAATTGTGGCAAACGCAAAACTTGCCGCCACTAATACAAAAGGCAACATTGCACCGAAGCTATAAAGTGCGCCTGATGCAAACGAGCCTATAATGCCTCCAAAAGATTTCATTGCATTGTAAAAACCCATTACAAGATTACTGTCGTGTTCTTTTGCCTCATTTGCTAAAATATCTTGAAGCACAGGTAGGCTTATTGCGTTAAATGCAAATAAAATCACGCTAAAAATTATAAAGCTTATCATCTGTGGGAATAAAATCGCAAGCGTCATATTTATAGAACAAATCAAAAAGATAAAAATATTCATACGTTTTACATTAGTCTTTTTGAGTATCCACATACAAACGGTACTATTTGCAATCAAGGTAACTACACCTATTATGCCTTTTATTATTCCATTATAACTTGACGGAAAACCGAATACATCTCTTACAAAGTAGTTAAACGACTGGTCAAAACCTATTGCCGAAATATTTTGGAAAACGCACATTAAAAATAACAACACCAAGCTAACACTCAGTATAGGTTTAATCCCTATGAATGAAGAAAGCGGATTTGCCTCTTTGCAAAGCGTTTTAAATTTCAGTTTAGACCTATCAATCGTTGCGTCATTGTCACATATAATAAAGAAAAGCACTCCACATAAAATAAGCAGTCCACCCTGCACCCAAATAGATAAATAAGGGTTAACAGAACCTATCATGCCTCCAATAAAATATCCAAATGCACTAGACACCGCCTGTACAGTCGCTGTTGTCGTAAGGTTAACACTTCTTTGACTGTCGCTGTTTGAGACATTTATTATATAAGTCAAAAGACTTACAAAAGCGCCGCCTGTAAACGCACCTGCAAACATTCTCACTAAAATAAAATGCCATTCTTGCGTAGAAAGGCCAAACAAAATTTGTCCTATTCCATAACCTATTGCACATATCAAAAGTGTAGTTCTACTTGATATATAAGAATTAATTTTCCCCCAAAATGGAGACAACGCAAAGTTTACTAAAAGCATCGCTGCAAGGGCATAACCAAACATATAATCCCCTAAGCCTAAATTTGTAAAAATTGTGGGAGTTACTGGGTGTGTAAGGTTAGCGCCTATATTAAAAATAGCACTTACCACGAAAAACAGTACTATTTTTCTTTTTTCCTTTATCATTTTTCCTCTTTCTCTTATGCCGTTTTATTTTTATAATGCTTAGTGTAAAATCGCCCTATACTCAGGCCTTGCACAAGTGTAGTAAATAGCACTACTGCAAAAACCGATACCAGCACTGTATGATATGTTTCGATAGAAAAATAAGCTCTAGAACTTATCGCAAGTGCCAACGAAAGCGCACCTTTTAGCCCCGACCAAGTAAGCAAATTTACAAATTTCATTGTGGTTAAACCATCGGGCTTGTTCTTTGTAAATATAGACACTATCAGCACTCCTGCATATCTAGCTATTATATTGCAAATAACCGCAACTATTATAGGTTTGATATTTACTTGTGCATAAATTAGAATACTTATTGCTGTAAGTCCTAGTAAAACATACAGGAAATTATTCAACATATCGTCTATAACACCCCAAAAGTCTCTGTAAACTTGAAATGCCGTAGTTTCTTCGTTCTCTTTTTTCCTTGTATGTGTAGCAAAATATATACCACAAACTACCGATGCAATTGCACTTGAAAAACCAAAATATGTACATATAATGTAGGCAGATGATACTGCTAGCAGGCTAATAAAAATTTGCCTGTTTGTATCTTTTGTTTTCTTAAATAAATAATAAAGCAAAAATGAAATTACAATTCCAACAACTATTGCACCGACTATCTCTTCAAACAAAAGTGTAGAAAAGCTTACAAAATCAATCGACTGCGAACTTGCTTTAATTGTAGTTCCTACTGCCACAAAAAGAGCTATACCAACGCCGTCGTTAAAAAGGGATTCGCCCTCAATAACAAGCCCTGTGTCCTTTGGAAGTCCAACTTTTCTTAAAATACTCATGGCTGCAATTGGGTCTGTCGGAGAAATTATAGCTCCAATTAGGAAACACTGCATTAAATCAAGTTCTGTGACTCCTAAAAGCATAAATATACCATAAGTTAAAAATCCATATATAGTTGCACTTAAAATCGTTGTAATTATTGCCATTACACTAATAATTTTCAGCCTGCTTTTTAACTTGTGAAATGTGATAGAGCTCGCACCCGAAAATAACATAAAGCACAAAAAGCCCTCGACTAAAAAATCGTTTAAAAGCTCTAATGAAAACACATCTTTTAAATACGAAAGATTTACAAAGCTTGAAATGGCTATCAAAACAACACTTGCAACAAGTGATGATATTAAAAGCGCTATCTCTGTCGGAAGTTTTAGCGTTTTCTCATTTACGAATCCCACAAATACCATTACCGCCAAAACAGAGACGAATATTTGTAAAAATAAATCCATACCCTTCTCCTTTAATTATAGATATTTTTCAAACCACCCAGATATTTCCTTTAGCCTGTCTATACGATTATGTGGTTTTCCCGCCCTAGAAAGTTCGTGGTTTTCCCCGTGAAACAGCGCAACTTTTGACGGTATCCCTCTACTTCTAAGAGATACGAACATTTGTAGCGGCTCACTTAACCAGCAACGGTAATCCATATCTGACTGAATAAACAGTGTAGGTGTATTAGCGTTTTTTATGTATTTAAGCGGTGAGTGATACCACATTTTCTCATAATTTTCCCAAGGTGTGGCGCCTGTTTGGCTTAGGTTGTGATAGTACCCTATATCGGTTGTAAGGCATTTTGATACATAGTTAGAAATAGAGCGCTGTGAAACTGCCGCCTTAAATCTGTCTGTATGTCCTATCATCCAGTTACACATAAATCCTGCATAACTTCCACCGCAAATGCCAAGTCTATTTTCATCAATGCACTCATAGCGTTTTAAAACTTCGTCTGTAAACTCCATGAAATCGTCATAATCAATCTCACCAAGCTTTCCAGCTAATGTCGAAAACTCGTCGCCTCTTCCTGCAGAGCCTCTTGGATTTGTATAAAACACAAAGTATCCCATGTTTGCCATGCACTGCATTTCATGATGATACAAAGCACCCCAAGACACCTTTGGTCCTCCACGCATAGAGAGTACGCCGGGATATTTTTCATCATTTTTATAGTCAATAGGCTTTATAACCCAGCCTTCAAGCTCATGCCCATCTTTTGCTGTAAATACAAATCTCTCGGGTTTTGATACTGTATGAGTGTTATAGTATTCATCGTTAAAACTTGTAATTTTCTTTTCGTTTCCGTCATTTAAGTCGATAGCATAAATCTCGGGTAAATCATAATTTCTAAGTGCTACACAGTATGCCTTGTCATTTGCTATGTCAAAGCCACTTATGCCACCTTCACGCTCATTTACAAACGAAAGCTCTAACTTATCGTTTAATACTGATAGATAAGAATTTCCCCAAGATGTAAATAGACAGTAGATTTTATCTCCTACTATTTTTAGCGATTTTCCACCACCAAAGCCTATGTCACTTCCCACGCCACTTCCTATTGCTCCGTCTAAATTTGCAAGCTCTATTAGCTCTTTAGCGCTGTCAACTGTATAAAGTTTTGGATCTTGCGATGAATTATTTTTCTTATCAGAACCCTCCACTATTATTTTTCCATTAAAATACAGTGCATTATAAATTGACAACTCTTCTGGTCTTACTATTTCTTTTACACTTGCGCTTCCAATATGATACTCATAAACACCTGCTAAAGTGCTCATTTTATCTTTAAATACAGGTCCCCAAAACAGAATTTTAGACTTATCATCAGATATTGTAGTGCCCTGCACATTCATAAAATCATCTGATATTTTTTTTGTGTCGTTTGTAGACACAGTGTAAATATAGGCTGTATTTCTTATTTTATTTTTTACGCCCTGACCGTTAAACCAAAAAGGGATTTCATCAAAAACGTAAAAATCTTTGCCACTTTCTGCCCTGTCTTCTCTTTTTTCCTCTTTTGCCAAGTCTGTTTGTGATGTGATAAGGTAGTTATCATCATTTATCTTTTTTATCGCACTGACTTTTAGCGGTACTGTAAAGCACTCTTCTGCCTCACCACCGTTTACACTCATTTTATAATACACAGTGTTTTCATCTTTATTTTTTGACGGTTTTGTAAAGAGTATATTCTCATTATCAATCCAAATTGCTAAGCGTTCTTCACCACCACCTGTAAGTGGTTTATAGCTGTCATTTTTTGTGTCTAAAACATAAAGTCTTGATACATATTTATTATATTCCTCGTCTGCTTTTGACATGGTAAAAATGACTTTATCACCATTACTATTTGCATTTATATCCGATACAAAATTATATTTATATAAATCTTTAATCACTACATTTTCCATTTTTCTATCCCCTATTATTTCAAATATTTATTCATCCAGCCTACTATTTCTTCCATACGTTTTACACGGTTCTTTGGTTTTCCTCCCCTTGAAAGGTTGTGGTTATCGCCTTTTAACAGGCACAGCCTTGCTGGAACATCATGCATTTTAAGTGCAGTAAACATTTGCAGTGCCTCTGCCATATGGCATCTGTAGTCTTCGTCAGAGTGAATAAACAGAGTCGGTGTTTTTACTTTATCTGCATATTTTAGCGGTGACTGTGCCCACTGCTTTTGTGCATCGTCCATATGTGATGCTCCCACTTGGTCAGGCGCAAAGAAATAGCCTATATCGGTAGTTCCTTCAAAAGAAGTCCAGTTTGCTATGCATCTTTGTGAGCAGGCGCATTTAAATCTGTCTGTGTGTCCTATTATCCAGTTTGTCATAAAGCCACCGTAGCTTCCACCTGTAACGCCTAATCTAGCTTTATCAATATCCTCATAAATCTCAAGTGCCCTGTCGCAAAAAGCCATAATATCGTCATAGTCGATACTTCCGTACTTTCCTCTTATGTCGGCAAACTCATTTCCTCTGCCGTCGCTTCCTCTTGGGTTACAGTAAATTACAAAATATCCCTCATTTGCCCACATTTGCATTTCATGGTGAAAAACATTAGAAAATACAGTCTTTGGACCACCGTGAATATGTAAAATAGCAGGATAACTGTTGCCTTTTATATAATCTCTTGGCTTTAGCACATATCCGTAAATTTCAAGTTCTCCGTTTAGCGCAGTGAGTGCTTCGGGTTTTGCTACACTATACTCTTCTTTTACAAAACTGTTAAAGTTAGTAAGCTTTTTTTCCAGTCCATTTTCAAGGATATAAAGCTCATTTAAAGTGCTTTCTCCTTGTGCTACCATGATAAAACTATCGCCAAAAATATCAAAACTTTGCACATCGTCTATACTTGTAATCGTTGTAACTTCTGCTGTGTTTAAATCAATGCTATTTAAGTAAGAATTATTTTTAACAGTTGTTAGATAATAAAATTTATCGCCTACTATCATTTGCGTCTTACCGCCACCGTACAATGCATCGCAGTTGACGCTGTTACTTGCAACCGGAGACATGCCATGCTTTGCAACTAATTTAAGCTCTAAAGTCGCTAAATCTAAAATATAGATATCGACATTTTGATTTATTCCAAACTCATCACCCTTTGACATGCATACAACTGCCTTGCCATCTCCCATAGTGATTTGTCTTATGCCGTAGATATTTGGCTCAATTACACATTTCGTTTCCTTAGTTTGTATGTCATAAATATACAAGCTGTCTTTTATAGGTTTGATGTCATCGTACTCTACGCCCATGTATAGTATTTTGCCGTCACTTACTTCATACTGAATAACATCAAACAACTCAGGAGTTATAGCCTCGTAAGTTTTTTCATTTTTGTTATAAATATAAACTCTATTTCTTTTTCTACTTACCACACCTTGTCCATTACCCCAAAAAGGAACTTCCTCAAACACTGTGTACCCACGCTCTTTGTACTCTTTTAAAATTTCTTTACGCTGTGCGTCTGTTTTTCCATCTAAATTTGGACGGTTTATATCATACACTGCTGTTGTCACAAATTGACCATTTCCCAAGTCGGTAAGTTTTCCGCTTAAAAGCTGGGTTGTGTCAAAAATTTGAGCCTCGCCACCTGTGATGTCTATAGAATAGTAACAGGTGATTTCCTCTCCATTTTTAACTTTTTCCTTAATTTTTTCGTCTCTTAACGAAGAGAAAACTATAGTTGTGTCGTTAATCCACATGAGATTTGATACAGCACCTTTTGCTGTCAGTTTTTTTGTAGTCTTGCTGTTATTATCCATTAGATAAATAGAAGCAGGATAACTGTTTTCTTTAATATCCGCTTGGCTTACTACAAAGGCGGTAAACTTGCCGTCTGGCGAAATTGTAGGCGAGCTTAAAAATTTATATTCAAGTAAGGTTTCTATTGCGATTTTTTTCATAGTTTTTACTCCATTTTTCTATATAATTATTAATATTATAATTCATAGCAAGTTAATAGTCAATTTATTTTAATGATTTAATGCAAAAAAGGCTGTCACAGTATTTTTTTACTGCAACAGCCTCTTATTAGTTATATATTATAAAGTTTTGTGTATTTCTCTGTCAAATAATCAACATAGAAATTCGGGTCAAAATCTGTGCCACAGCATACGTTTATTACTTCTTTTGGAGTTAAAAGTGTGCCGTATTTATACACATGCTCTGTAAGCCACGCTACAACAGGTTTTAAATCGCCCTTTGTAATAAGTGCTTTTAGGTCTAAATCTTTTTCTAGTGATTTTGCAATTTGTGAGGCGTAGGCACTACCTATTGAATAACTTGGGAAATATCCAAACATACCAAATGACCAGTGCACGTCTTGTAGCACTCCCATTGCATCACTTGGAACATCTACACCTAGATAGTCTTTGTAGAATTTATTCCACATTGCAGGTAACTCGTCTACTGTGACCTCTCCTGCCATTATGCGTTTTTCAATTTCATATCTAATCATAACATGCATAGAGTAGGTAAGCTCGTCTGCTTCTATTCTTATAAGACTAGGTTCTGCCTTGTTTATAGCCCTAAAGAATTCTTCTGCTGTAACGTCTGCAAGTTGCTCTGGGAAAACTTCTTTAAGTTTTGGGAATACAAGATTTATAAACTCAAAAGAGCGTCCAACTATATTCTCCCAAAATCTTGATTGCGACTCATGCACACCCATGCTAGTTCCATTTGCAAGCACTGTGCCGTAAAGCTCGTCGCCAGTATTTAGCTCATACATTCCGTGTCCACCCTCGTGGATTACACTAAAGAAACTGCTCTCTACATTATCTTCTTTATAATGTGTTGTAATTCTTACATCATATTTTGAGAAATTAGTCGAGAATGGATGCTCTGTCTCACCTAGAGTGCAATGGTTTTTATCAAGGCACAATACGTCCATTAGGTAATCTGCAATGATTTTTTGCCCAGCAATTGGGTATTTTCTTTGCAAGAAATCTGTTCTAGGGGCCGGTAGCTCTTTAATCTTTAATATTAGCGGAACTAAATCTGTTCTGATTTTTTCAAAGTAATTATCTAAAACTTCTTTTGTTATGCCACGCTCATACTCGTTTAGCATTGTATTATATATATCTTCGCCTGGTTTTACATAGTTTGCAAATCTTTTTTCAAATCCAATGATTTTTTCTAGGCAAGGCTTAAATATTTCATAATTATTTTCAGCCTTTGCAGTTTGCCATGCTTGCTGTGCATCGTTTCTTACCACTTGATACTCGATATACTCGTCCATTGGTATTTTTTCCGTTCTTTCACGGTCTTTTAATATCTCTTCAAGCTCTTTTTTTGTTTGCTTATCAAGCTCGCCTATGTTTTCCTTTAAAACTTCAAGCACTTGTGCAATGTCTTTTGATGTTTGAAATTTGTACAAATCCTCGCTAAAAACTGCAATTGTCTTGCCAAGGTTTTTAGACGCACCTTTTGGCATGACTGTTTCGCTGTCGTAAGATAGCATACCAAGCGCATGGTGATACGCTTTTAATTTTTCTTGGTACAGTTTTAATTCTTTTTTGGCTGTTAATAAATCCATTGTTTTTTACCTCACTTTTATAATAATTTTATAAATTCATCTTGTTCAACAGGTCTTGAGAAATAGTATCCTTGCGCCATATCACAACCGATTTCTTTTAAAAACTCGAGTTGCTCTTTAGTTTCAACACCCTCTGATACCGACCTCATACCAAGACTTTTTGCCATTTTCACAATAGTTTCGATAATAAGCTTTTTCTTGTCGTTGTCTTCCATAAACATCATAAAGCTTCTATCAAGCTTAATTACATCAAAGTTAATTTTTTGCAAGGTGTCAAACGAAGAGTATCCCGCACCGAAATCGTCCATAGAAATCTTGAACTTGTTTTTGTGTAGCTGTTTTTCAAAATCCATAACAGCGTCTTCACCGTCTATTGACGCACTCTCGGTAAGCTCAATTTCGATTAAATTCCTCGGAATAGAATATGAATCTACAATACTAGAAAGCTTCTCTATTGTGTCCTCATTACTTAGGTGAAGCCTTGAGAAATTAACCGATATAGGTACATATTTCTTGCCTGCATCAATTCTGTCTCTTAAAAAACGACAAGTTTTATCGAGCATATAAAAATCCAAGTCGACTATAAATCTGTTGCTTTCAATAATTGGTATGAAGTCATTCGGATAAATAAAGGTCCCGTCCTCTTGTTGCCAACGAACTAGAGCCTCGGCAGATTCAATCTCTTTTGTGTCAATATTGACCTTTGGTTGCAAGTAAAGTTTAAATTCATTATTTGCTATAGCTTTTGATATTTTATTTGTAATCTCTGTGGCTCTTATTATATTTTTTGTAAAGTTTTCATTGTAATCAACTATTGATGCAACCGATTTTTCTTTCGCAAAATAGTGTGCCATAGTAACTTTATTTACTATTTCATCTACGTTTGTTTCACCAGCAGGTATAGAGCATCTTCCATACCTAAATTTAAAGTCATGCTGTTTTATAGATGATACTAAATCTGCAAAAACTTTTTCATAGTGCACAGTCTTTAACTCTAAGTCTTCAAACCATTCATAAGGTGCAAAAAGTATAAACTCATCTGCAGCTACCCTAGCTTGCATAAACCCTCTTGCTTTTGCGTGCTTTCCTACATCAGCAAATGCAATTATAACTTCATTTCCCACTTCAAATCCGTGCAACTCGTTAATAGATTTAAAGTTCATCATATCAATTTTAACTATGGTATATCTTTCATTAGGGTTTCTCAAAAGAACCTTTTTTATTTCTCTTTTTAGCTTATTCAAATTGTATATACCGGTGAGTTCGTCGTAATCTGCTGTTTTTTGAATACTCCTTGACCATACAAGTTGTGCACATAAAAATATTAAAAACACCGCCGAAATAACGACTGCAATTTCAAATTCAAGTAAGGATAAATCTGCTTTTATAGCATTAGCATTTTCAAATATAACATAATCTGGCACTGCCATAAAGATATACCAACTTGTGTCACCAATAGTCCTTACTTGTGCCCTTCTTGCCTGTCCATCAATAGAGTAATCAAAAGACACCATTCCTTCTTTTTGAACTATATCTATATACTTAGTAAGCGAAAATTCATTGTCCAACTCTGCAACACTTAAATTTTCAAATAAATTATTTGATTGCAGTGCATAGCCGTTGCCTGCCTGAGTTATTATTGTGCCATTAGAGTCAAGTATATAATAGTATCCCTTGCCCTCAAAAGAAGAGTATAACAAACTCTTTAAATGCTCTGGATCTATTTCCACTTGAATAGCTCCTACGAATATTTCGTTTTCAAAAATAGGTATCGCCATAGAGACGCAGCTTTCACCATCTATAACAGATTCTGTAACGTTTGAAACCACATAGTCGTGATTTTTTAAATCATCAAAATACGGATAATGTGAAATGTCGATATCGATATTTTGAGCCGTAATTCCGTCTCCGTCATCGGCTACTATAATCAAATTTTCAATACCTATACTATTATGATTATCAATTATTTCGATATAATCTTGTATTTCTGCCTGATTGTCACCAATTTCAAGAAGCGACTGGATTACGTTTTGTAATAAGGAATACTTTTCCTCTATATCATTTGAAAGATAAAATTCTAAATTAGATGAAACTTCTGTGAATGTCGACATAGCAGAAGATTCTAGCTGTGTATTGATTTTTTCTTGAAACATAAAAATCCTAAGCATTACTACAAACAGCAATAAAACAATTAGGGTAATCATCAAAAAATTTCTTATTATATAATTTTTGCCCATTCAATCAAACTCCTCTGCAAAAAAACTTACGCATTATCTTATTTATTATATCACAATCTTATTTTGAGTTCAATTTCTTTTTTATATTTTTATTTCTATAATTTGCACATATTATTTGCAAATTTAACTATTTCTTCTGCATTAAACTGCCAAAGTTCGACACAACTCGTTTACAAACATTGACTTTAGAGTTTAAAAATGCTAAAATGTGAACAAATCGCAAACAGATTGTGATTAAATTAATAACAAGGAGGATTTATTTATGGAACAACAAAAACCAGCAGGTGCAGGCTTTCTTAAAGTCGTTGGCATCTTAATGATCGTATTCGGAGGCATTGGTCTAGTAATAAGCGGCCTAGCAGTTGCAGTTACTACTACTATTGCAGCAGGATTAGCAGGCATGGACGATGGCGGTCTTGTAGGACTATTTAACCTAATGTCATTCACAGCAATCGTAGGTGCTATTTTACAACTTGTAACAGGTATCCTAGGAGTAGTTTTCAGCAAAAAACCTGAAAAAGCAATGGTTTGCCTAATCGCTGCAGTAGTTGTACTACTACTAAACGTATTTAGCGCAGTTATCGTGCCTTTGATCGCTCAAGGCAATCCAATTATTGCTACAGTAGGACTTGCTTCAGCTTTTGAAATCAATTTTGTAGGCCTATTCACAGGTGCAATCATGCCTGTACTATTCATCATAGGCGCTATGAAAAACAAAGCATAATATTAGTTACATAATTTAATATTGCGGGTAAAGCTCCCTTAAAATTTGTTTAATCATTTTTTAAGGGAGCTTTTATTTTTGCTTGCAATATGTGAAAGCATATATTATAATACTTATAATATAGTAAAAAGTGGTGAATATATGACAAAATATTTAATTGCACATGACCTAGGAACTACTGGAAACAAAGCAACTTTATTTGACAGTGACGGGAATTTAATTAACAGTGTCGTCTCTGCCTATAAAACCAATTTCTTCAACAGCACTTGGGCAGAACAAGACCCCGACGACTGGGTGAATGCGGTTTATGAAACAAATAAAATCTTGCTTAAGGACATTGACTCTTCAAAGGTCTGTGCGCTTGCTTTTAGTGGACAGATGATGGGCTGTGTTGTAGTTGATGAAAATGGAAATCATTTGAGACCTGCAATTATTTGGGCAGATCAAAGAAGTATAGAAGAAGAAAAGTTTATACGCAGTAAAATTGACGAAAAAGAGTTTTACAAAATCACAGGCCACAAAATAAGTGCCTCTTATAGCATTGAGAAGCTTATGTGGATTAAAAACAACGAGCCTGAAATCTTTAATAAAACCTATAAAATGCTTCAACCTAAGGATTATATAATACATAAGCTCACTGGCAAATTTGTCACTGACTTTTCTGATGCTTCGGGCACAAATGCATTTGACCTTAATACATTTAAGTGGTCTGATAAAATCCTTGACATTATAAATATTGACAAGTCTCTGTTACCCGATATTTATGACTCTACTCATATTGCCGGAGAAATTGATGAACTTGCCTCAAAAACAAGCAATCTACCTGTCGGGACAAAGATTGTAATAGGTGGCGGCGATGGAGTTTGCGCCGCAGTCGGTGCAGGCTCTGTAAAGGAAAATGTATTCTTTAATTATCTTGGCTCCTCGTCGTGGATTGCCTATACATCTAAAACTCCTGTATATGATGAAAATATGCGCACATACAACTGGGCTCATCTAATAAAAGGCTATGTCACACCAAATGGCACCATGCAGGCCGCCGGAAACTCTTATAATTTTCTTAAAGATTTACTTTATGAAAATCAAGATAACATATACGAAAAGCTCGACCATGCAATATCCTCTTCAAAAGTAGGCGCAAATGGACTTATCTATCTCCCCTATCTTTTAGGCGAAAGAAGTCCAAGATGGAATAGTTTGGCAAGAGGCGCTTATATAGGAATGAAGATGGAGCATCAAAAGGGAGATTTCATACGAAGTGGCGTTGAGGGCATACTGATGAATTTATGCTTGATTTTAGACATATTCAAAAAAGACTTAGATATAAAATCTATTAACATCATAGGTGGACTTTCCCAAAGTGAAGAGATTTGCAAAATACTCGCAAACATCTATGGCATAAACGCTCATAGATTAAATTACCTTGAAGAAGCAACGTCTATCGGCGCTGCTGTTTGTGCCGGTGTCGGCGCAGGGGTGCTTTCTAGTTTCTTAGAAATTGACAAATTTATTAAAGTCGATAATATCACCGAATTTGATAAAACCCAAAATCAAAAATATGATGCTGTTAAAGAAGTATTTGATAAATCGTATTATTCTCTTATTGAGATATACGAAAAATTAGATAAAATATAAAATGAAAGAGGAATATAATATGAAATTAACTGTAAACGAACTTGCAAAAATGATTGACCAAACTATACTTAAAGCCTTTGCTACTCACGACGATTTAAAAAAACACTGTGAGACTGCTATGGAGTACAACTTTAAAACTGTGGCTATAAACAACGCGCCTGTACCGTTTTGCAAAGAGGTGTTAAAGGGTAGCGATGTGCTTTGTGATGCCGCTGTAGGCTTTCCTTTAGGTCAATCTACTATCGAAACTAAAGTTTTTGAAGCAATTGACGTAATCGAAAAAGGCGCAAAAGAAGTCGACTATGTTATCAATGTAGGCGAGCTAAAAAGCGGAAACTTTGACTATATTGAAGAAGAAATGTCAAGAATGGTAAGCGCTTGTAAAGAGCGCAACATTACAAGCAAGGTTATACTTGAGACTTGCTATTTAACAGATGACGAAAAAAGAAAAGTTTGCGAAATCGCACTTAAAGTAAAACCTGACTTTGTAAAAACTTCTACTGGGTTTGGCACTGGTGGAGCTACTATTGAAGATGTAAAACTTATGAAATCGGTAGTAGGCGATGAGATAAAAATTAAAGCTTCAGGCGGTGTTCGCACAGTCGAAGATGCGCTTAAATTCATTGAAGCAGGCGTTTCAAGAATTGGCACAAGCAACGGTGTCGAAATAATCGAAGCTTACAAAAAAATGCTATAATAAAAAATTAAAGGCTGTCACAAATGAAGCAATATCATTGTGACAGCCATATTTTTTTAATAACTTAATTGCACTAATTTCCAATAGCGTTGTTAATATATCTTATCTCATCAGTTATATCATTTGCAATGGATGCGCTTTGCTCTGCTGTGCTCGCAGTTCTTGAAACGTCTGAGCTAAATCGCTGTACTTGCTCTAAAATATTATTAATATTTTCAACCTGTTTGCTCATGACAACATTTATGTTACCGGCAGTCTGTGCTGCACTTTTAGAAGACTCAATTACTTCATTCATATTGACAACGGCTTCTTTTACAAGAGCTACACCTGTTTTAACATTTTCTACAGAAGCGTCAACCAGTTGAGCACTGTCACTTGCTGCTTTCGAACTGTGACTTGCAAGTGTCCTAACTTCTTCTGCAACAACTGCAAAACCTTTACCCGCAGCACCAGCACGAGCAGCCTCAATTGAAGCATTTAGTGCTAATATATTTGTTTGGAAGGCTATTCCCTCTATACTATTAATAATGCCAATAATTCTTTCAGAAGATTCCTCAATTTTGCTGATAGCCTTTACAACTTCATTCATAAGCACACTATTTTCCTCAAGCTTTTGAACGCTTTGTATAGATGTGCTTTGAGATATAATTGTTTCTTGCTGAGCCGCTTTCGCCTCTTCTTCCATAAGCACACTTTGACTTGAAAGTTCATCTATAATTTCAGTTTGATTTAAAGATGCCTCACGAAGCGCTGTTGCTATGCTTAACATTTGGCCAGAGGTGTCCTCTAGATTGCTTGTGCGTTTTTTCACCTCGTCAAATACTTCTTGTTGTCTCTTCGTACTATTGATATTCTCATTCATTTCGCTTTCGACTTGTACTAAGAGCTCTTGCGAATGTAATTCTTTAAGCTCTGACTCATCCATAAATCTAGTTCCCCATTTTACAAGGAAGTACACAAATAATATACAGAAATTAATACCGATTACATTCTTTATTATACTATCCATAGAAATTGCACCATAAACTTGGTCCTTAAATAGAATTCCGACAAGCATTACAATTTCTAAATAAATCCATTGACCTATCAATACTTTTTGATTATAGTAAAGACCCGTAAGTGACACTGCTGCGGCCGCAATAGAAAGTGACGCCGAAAGATTTCCACTCAAGATTGCAAAAGTCAATATAATGCTTACCTGAACAAACGAAACCACTCCAACACAAATACCATACTTTTCGGCTTTCTTAAGGTATTGAACTATACCTAATAATATCATTAAGCTAGCAACTACACCTATTCCATAAAAAATTGAACTACTCACTGTGTAAATGATTCCAAAAATTACAGCGCACACTAAAATTACTAATTGATTTATGGATAATAATTTATCAATTCTAATTACCGTTTTCTGTTGTCCCATAATATAAAACTCCTTTAATAAAAATACACACTCTATATACAATAATATTACTGCATATTTTTTTAATTGTCAATAAAACAGAACAAATAATATATATTTTGTACTAATAAATTCTTTTTTAAAAAATTAATTAAAAGCATTAAAGCCTTCTGGAATATACTGAGTATAAAAATAGAAAGCGACATTATTAATAATAGTTTTAAACGTTTTTTCTCACAAATCCCCTACCTTTATCTTAATAAATTTAATTATATAAAATCCTGCGATTAAGTCAAGATAAAAAACACCCCATAAACTATGAAGTGTTTTAGTAAAAATTTTAGGCTGGAGCTTGTGATCCGATTCGAACGGACGACCTG